>CAYLJL010000106.1:0-6334 GCA_964384005.1 uncultured Lachnospiraceae bacterium
CCTTAAAGGAGGCGAGAAAACATATATATAAATCCCGTGAATCCGCTGTCGACAATCTTACCCTATACGTTACCAATGAAAGAAAGCTCGGGCCAAGCGCCCTCACGGCACACAGAAGTGTTTGCTTAGTGCTGCTTCCGTCAGGACCTGACACGGTTCACAAATTTCCGTTGCGCGAGACTCAACCGTCAACGCCCCTTTAAAAGGGCAGGCTATAAAATAAGAAAGCCTAAAGCGGACGTCACCTCCACTATAGCGGATTGTGGATACAGGGCGCCGCTGCTTCCCCGGCTATCACGAGAAACTTTATAACAAAATAAAAACACTATTCAGAAAATACCGGCAGAGTCAAAGATTATCGGCGTTTTTGCTTCGCGAAAAGGCTCATAACCGACGGAGCTTAATTGTCGGTAAAAAAAACAAAAATAATTTTAAAAGTTATTTTTATTATCCTCTGTGCGGTTTTTTCTTTATATCAATCCAACTTAAAATGAACAAAAGGAAACGAGATAAAAAATTATTTTCGCAAGGCAATGGAAAGAGAGCATAGCCGAATCCTATGCCGGCTGACATTAACGCTGTGAAAATAATTCTTAGCCGGCGAACTTGTTTATTTTCATCTTGGATTGCTATAATAAGTATATCCCACAAATAACAGAATGTCAATAATTTTCTTTTAAAAATCACCGGATATTTTTTGTCTTATTTCGCATATCTCCGCCATATACATACTTTTTCCATCCTTTCCCCGCCATATGGTCAATCAATAAATAAAAAAGATTTGGGAATTACGCAATATTTCCCTGTTTTATTGCTTTGCGCTGAAAATTTGCCAATATATATATTGTGTGGTATAATAGACCTGTTCAATAACCTGAGTGATGACGATTGATAAAACAACTATAGTGAACCATAAAAATTAATGCCCTTTATTTTTTAGGAAAGCAGAGCTTTCCGTTTTAAAGTTCATTAATAAGTGCCGTAAAGAAATGCGGACGGCGTAAGCCGGCTTTGGCGAAGCCGGAGCGCTGAAAGCGGATTTAAGGCAGGCTCTGAAAGTAATTTTATATAAGCTGGTGAAAAAAATGTCCTCATATATAACGGCTAACGAATTTTTCAAAGAGAAATTCGGCTGTAAAATAATAAAAATCCCCATAAACGGCGGCTTCACCTGTCCCAACCGAGACGGAAAGAAAGGTTTTGGAGGGTGTATATTCTGTTCGGAGAAAGGCTCCGGTGATTTTTTGTGTTCTCCCGACACCCCCATAGCGGAGCAATTTGTCAGAATGAAAGAAATAATGAATAAGAAATGGAAAAACGGGAAATATATGATATATTTCCAGTCATTTACAAATACCTACGGGCCTGTTGAGAAATTAAGGAAAATGTTTACAGAGGCGGTAAACCTGAAAGACGTCGTAGGGATTTCAATAGCTACCCGCCCCGACTGTATAGATGAGGATTTACTTCCCCTTCTGGAGGAATTAAGTCAAAAATGTTATGTAACCGTTGAGCTGGGGCTTCAGACGTCAAATGAGAAGACAGCGGAATATATAAACCGCCGCTATCCCAATTCCGACTTTGAGAAAGCGATGAAAATGCTGAACAAAATCAATATTGACGTAATATGTCATATAATTTTCGGGCTTCCCGGTGAAACCGGAACCGACATGATAAATTCAGTAAAATACGCGGCGGAATCCGGAATAAAAGGAATAAAAATACAGCTTCTTCATATACTTAAAGGGACGAAACTGGGAGAAATTTATGAGAAATCCCCCTTTAAAATACTGACCCTTGACGAATATGCCAATCTTCTGGCGGACGCCATAGCCCTGCTTCCGAAGGATATAGTTATTCACAGGATAACGGGAGACGGGCCGAAAAAAATATTAATAGCGCCAAAATGGTCGGAAAACAAGAAACTCGTATTAAATACCCTTAACAAGAAATTAAAACTCAGCTAAGGAGGAACAAAATGATAAAAAAAAATGTACTCCGAAATATAATAATAATATTTGAAATCTTAATTATGCTTGTCACAACAGGATGCGGCTTGTCAGACAAAACAGCTTCCGCCGAGCAGACGGAGCTTCCGCCCTGCACAGTGCGGCTGGAGACGCTCACGGAAAAAATAACCGGCGAAAACGATGTATTAGTATACACAATTTCCTGTACGTATCCTATAATCAATTCCACGACAGATAATAACGCCGCAGATGAATTAAACAAAAAATTCAAAACAGAAGCCGAAAGCTTTGTCACAGAGATAAAGGAAAGCGGTGCTGTAGAAAAAGCGAAATCCATGGCGGAAGCGGCGGCGGGACAGGATAAAGATTTTTATCCCCATTCTTCAACAATAAATTATACCCTTCAATATAATGACAATAATATCGTTTCATTTTTAAAAACAAGAGAAGACTATACAGGCGGGACGTCAAGGACATACTATTCGGAGGGTGAGACCTATAATATGGAAACAGGGCATAAATACGAACTTTCAGAGGTTTTCGAAGCAAAAAACGCAGGTCTTATAAAAATACTTCAGAACGGCTTTAAAACAGAAATAATCGGCAGCAAAGAAATTTTTGAAGGCAAAACCGATTTTACAGAGGAAGAAATTTCAGCCAATATGGATAATTTAAAATGGTATCTTTCTTCTGACGGGATGATATTTTTCTTCAATCCGAATACAATAATTTCCGACATAAACGAGATACTCCGGTTCCAGTATAACTATACGGGAAATAAATCTATGTTTAAAATTCCCGTTTAAATTATATGAAAAATCCACTAACTAAGAGAAGGTCAGAAATTACAATTTCTGACCTTCTCAGCGTGTCGAAAAAGTTAAAATTAACGTGAGTTCGATGAAAATTTATAGTTAATGGAACCTTTTTGCGATAGAAAAAGGTTCCAAAAAAAACTAAAAATTTCAAAAATTGATTTCCGTGCTGCAAAAAAAATTTTCGGCCCGCCTCTTTTTGCTCATTTTCAAGTTGATTGACTATATGTCGTAATTGCTGAATTACTCATTAAAAAAATCCTTTACTTTCTCACCGAAGCTTTTGCTTTTTTTTTCGGAAACATTTCCTCCCGAAAATTCTTTTAAAAGCTCTTTCTGCCTGTCCGTAAGCTTTGTGGGAATCTTAACCTTAAATGTAACAATCTGGTCGCCTCTGTACCTGTCGTTTCTTACGTTATAAGCGCCCTTACCCTTCAGCACAGCGGTATCATCAGGCTGAGTACCCGGTTTAAGGGTATATTTTTCCTCACCGTCAATGGTTTTTATGGTAAGTTCGTCGCCAAGGGCCGCCTGGACAAAAGAAATGGGCACATCAAGATATATGTTATTTTCTTTTCTTATAAATTCCTTATGAGGGCTTACGTATATGTTTACATACAAATCGCCGTTGGAGCCGCCCCTGTCTCCCGCCTCGCCAAAACCGCTTTTTCTTATGCTCTGACCGTTATCAATACCTTTGGGAATAGAAATTTTAATATTTTTATTTTTTCTGACTTTTCCCTTACCGCGGCAGGAAGGACAAGGCTCCTTTATAATTTTGCCTTCTCCGTGGCAGGCTGAACAAGTTCTTGTACTTCTCATAGTACCGAACATAGTCTGCTGAACGACGCTCTCCTGTCCCGTTCCGCCGCATTTTTTGCAGTTTTCGGCTACAGTACCGGGTTTTGCGCCTGTACCTTTGCAGGTTTCACAGCTTTCCGTAACATCCAGAGAAATTTCCTTCTCAACGCCGAACATAGCCTCCTCAAAAGAAATACGAATATTTGTCTGAACGTCGGCGCCTCTTTTAGGGCCGCTTTTGCGTCTGCCTCCCCCGCCGAAAATATCGCCGAAACCGCTTCCGCCGAAAAAGTTCTCAAAAATATCGCCCATGTCCATACCGCCGGAAAATCCTCCGAAGCCGCCGCCCGCGCCGCCGCCGTTTTCGAAAGCGGAATGACCGTATCTGTCATAGGCGGCTCTTTTGTCCTTGTCGCTTAAAACCTCATAAGCCTCTCCGGCCTCTTTAAATTTCGCCTCTGCCTCTTTATTGTTGGGGTTAGCGTCGGGGTGATACTTTTTCGCGAGTTTTCTGTACGCCTTTTTTATATCCGCGTCGCCGGCGCTTTTATCAACTCCTAAAACCTCATAATAATCCCTTTTATTTGCCAAACAATTTCACCACCTTAACATTAAAATCAAAGAATTTTTCGAAAACCGCTGTCTACGGACTTTCTCAAGCCTTTTGTTTTGCCCGCCTATGAAGCCATCCGGGACGGAAGCCTCAGAATTTCCGCGGCTCGCTGTAAGAGCGGATGAGACGCCGTCCCGCCGGTCTTGCGGCTCCTTTACATATCAATTACATCGTCGTTTCCGCCCGCGTTCTGATTTCCGCCCATATTCATATCGGGGCCTGCGCCCGCGGCGGCTCCCGCCTGCTGATATAATCTCGTGGTGAAGTCGTTTACAACCTTTGATAAGCTTTCCGTCGCTGTTTTTAAAGTAGAAACGTCGCTTTCGGACATAGTGTCTGAGTTCATACCCTCTGTAACCTTTTTAAGATTTTCGACCTCGCCCTGAATTTTATTTTTATCCTCATCGGTAATTTTATCTTTGAGGTTTTCGTCGTTCAATAATTTTTCCGTCTGGAAAATCAGGCTGTCCGCCTCGTTTTTAACGTCAATAGCCTCTTTTCGCTTCTTGTCCTGTTCGGCGTACTGTTCAGCCTCTTTAACCGCTCTGTCGATTTCCTCGTCACTTAAATTAGTGCTTGAGGTAATGGTAATATTCTGTTCCTTGCCCGTTCCCAAATCTTTAGCGGAAACTTTGGTAATTCCGTTAGCGTCAATATCAAAAGAAACCTCAATCTGGGGTATACCCCTCGGAGCGGGAGCAATTCCGTCGAGTCTGAACTGACCTAAAGACTTGTTGTCTTTAGCGAGCGGTCGCTCGCCCTGAACAATATTTATGTCAACGGCTGTCTGATTGTCAGCGTAAGTTGAGAAAATCTGTTTTTTGTTAGTCGGTATAGTAGTGTTTCTCGGGATAAGAACGGTAGAAACACCGCCGGCTGTCTCAATACCGAGAGAAAGAGGAGTAACGTCAAGAAGGAGAATACTTCCCGCGCCCTCATCTCCGGCAAGTTTTCCGCCTTGGATAGAAGCGCCCAAGGCTACGCACTCGTCGGGATTTATTCCCTTAAAAGGTTCTTTTCCCGTAATTTTAGCCACCTCGTCCTGAACGGCCGGTATTCTTGTGGAGCCTCCCACAAGAAGAACTTTGTCAAGCTCCGAAGCTGAAAGGTCGGCGTCGGACAAAGCTGTTTTAACGGGGCCTAAAGTAGCTTCCACAAGGTCGTGAGTAAGCTCGTCAAATTTAGCTCTTGAGATAGTAACGTCAAGATGTTTCGGGCCGTCCTGATTCATTGTAATGAAAGGAAGATTAACATTAGTTGTCGTTGTGGTGGAAAGTTCTTTTTTCGCCTTTTCAGCGGCCTCTTTAAGACGCTGCATAGCCATTTTATCGGTGCTCAAATCCATATTCTCGGCTTTTTTGAATTCGGACACGAGATAGTCGATAATTCTCTGGTCAATGTCGTCGCCGCCCAAGTGGTTATTTCCGCTTGTGGCGAGAACCTCAATAACGCCGTCGCCTATTTCAATAATAGAAACGTCAAAAGTACCTCCGCCAAGGTCGTAAACCATAATTTTCTGTTCTTTCTCGTTGTCAAGGCCGTAAGCCAGAGCGGCGGCGGTAGGCTCGTTTATGATACGCTTTACGTCAAGACCGGCTATTTTTCCGGCGTCTTTAGTAGCCTGTCTCTGGCTGTCGGTAAAATAAGCGGGAACCGTGATAACAGCCTCTTTAACGTCCTCGCCGATATAGCTTTCGGCGTCTTTTTTAAGCTTCTGCAAAATCATGGCTGAAATTTCCTGAGGAGAATATTTTTTATCATCATAAGCGAATTTATAGTCGGAACCCATGTGGCGTTTTATTGAAATAACGGTACCGTCAACATTTGTAACCGCCTGTCGTTTAGCCGTCTCGCCGATAAGTCTCTCGCCTGTTTTGGTAAAACCGACAACAGACGGAGTAGTTCTCATACCCTCGCTGTTGGCTATAACAACCGGCTGACCGCCCTCCATAACAGCTACGCAAGAATTTGTAGTACCCAAGTCAATACCAATAATTTTTCCCATTACTATTTCCTCCCAAATATAAAATAATATAGAATAATATAATCAAACCGCAAAAAAATCAAAATTGTAAAAATGTATAGGAAATACCGGCAAATTCCAAGATAAAAATAATTTTTCGGAAAAATTGAAG
>CAYLJL010000107.1:0-6292 GCA_964384005.1 uncultured Lachnospiraceae bacterium
GCATTTCCTGCAAGCGTGTCGACTTTTTCGACACGCTGAGTAAACGAATTTATTTCGTTTACTATAATATTTTTATTACTGTGATGACGGAAGTAAGCAATTCGGTTTTGTCAGAGAGAAAACGCCGTGGGCTGTAAGCGTTTTTCAAATAATGTTTTGCCGAAGTTCCCGTCGGAGTTTGCCCTTTGAATACTTCCGGTTAGTAGGAGGGTACGGTTTTGACACGTTAAGTCTTTTGAGAGTTCGGTTTTTGCCGGAAATCTGGGTGGTACCACGGATATTTCTTCGTCCCTTTCGGACGGAGTTTTTTTATTGTGCGGAGACTCTGAAAGGAAGTATAAATTTTATACTATAGCAAAACAATAAAATAATGTAATTGCCAAAGCATAAAAAACCGATATATTCAACAATTATTTTGTTGTTTTGCCCTGAAAATTCTGTGGATTGCTATAAACGCCGTTTTAAGGATTGATAAAAATTAATTTATTTAAAATTTCTTAACGTCGCGCGGTATTTGCCCTGACGGGGGTAAATTAATTTTTATCTACAGATTAAACGGTGTTTGGTATTAATAAAGCTGAAGGGAGTTTTTTTGAAATGAAGGATAAGCTTAAAAAAATTAAAGAGCTTGCTGTTGAAAATTTAAAAAGTGTAAATGATTTGAAAACGCTTGACGATTTGAGGGTTAAATTTTTAGGTAAAAAAGGAGAACTTACTCAGATTTTAAAAGGAATGGGTTCTCTTTCAAAAGAAGAAAGACCTGTTATCGGACAGCTTGCCAATGAGGTGAGAGAGGAAATAGAGGCTAAGCTTGAGGAAACGAGAAAGGGATTGTTTTCCAAAGCGCAGGAAATTAAGCTTAAAGCCGAGACAATAGACGTCACTATGCCCGGAAAGGCAAAGCCTCTCGGACACAGACATCCTATGAACCAAGTTATTGACAATATTAAAAATATTTTTATTGGTATGGGTTATGAAATCGCCGAAGGCCCCGAAATTGAACTCGCATATTATAATTTTGAAGCTTTGAATATACCTGAAGGGCACCCCGCGAGAGATGAACAGGATACTTTTTATATTGACGGAGAGGGAGATTTTCTTTTGCGAACTCAGACGTCGTCTATTCAGATGCGTGTTATGGAAAATAAAAAACCTCCTATAAAAATTATCGCTCCGGGCAGAGTTTACCGTTCAGATGAGGTGGACGCTACACATTCGCCTATTTTTCATCAGCTTGAGGGACTCGTTATTGACAAGAATATAACTATGGGGGATTTAAAAGGAGCTTTGGCGGTATTCGCTAAAGAATTGTTCGGAGAAAACACTCAGGTAAGATTCAGACCTCATCATTTCCCTTTTACGGAGCCAAGCGCCGAAATGGACGCTTCCTGCTTTGCCTGCGGAGGTAAAGGCTGTCGCGTGTGCAAGGACAGCGGATTTATTGAGGTTCTGGGCTGTGGAATGGTTCATCCGAAGGTTCTTGAAATGGCCGGTATAGATTCAACTGTATACAGCGGTTTCGCTTTTGGTATGGGGCTTGAACGGGTGGCTATGCAGAAATACGCTATTTCAGATTTACGTCTGCTTTTTGAAAATGATGTTAAGTTTTTAAAACAATTTTAAGAAATATTTTTATGCGTTTTTTTTAGTATTATGGTGAAAGGAAAAATAATTTGACGTTCACTATCACTATTAATTATAACAATTCGCAAAATTTTTAGTGTGAGACACTAAAACATTTAGTATAAGGTTTTATAGTCAATCAACTTGAAAATGAGAAAAGGGGGCGAGATGAAAATTATTTTTGCAGGGCGGCGGAAGGAGAGCATAGTCAAAAGCCTATGCTGACTGACTAAACATAAGCAAAAAGGATTTTCAGCCGGCGAACTTGTTCATTTTTTAAGTTGATTGACTATATTATTTTATTGTTTCTCTATAAATAATTTGGGAGGATTTTTATTATGAATTTACCTATTAGCTGGCTTAAAGAATATGTTGACATAGATTGTGATATTAAAGATTTTATTGAGGATATTACGCTTACGGGCTCTAAAGTTGAGGCTGTCACAAATATGGGTGATTCCATAGAAAAGGTGGTTGTCGGTAAGGTTTTATCTATTGAAAAACACCCTGACGCTGATAAATTGGTTGTTTGTATGGTTGATGTGGGCGAAGGCGAACCTGTTCAGATTGTTACGGGCGCGAAAAATCTTTATCCCGGCGCTTTTGTTCCTGTTGCCCTTGACGGTGCGAGACTTTCGGGCGGCATAAAAATAAAAAAGGGAAAATTAAGGGGAGTAGCTTCAAACGGAATGATGTGCTCTATTGAGGAACTTGGCTTTACTAAAAATGATTATCCTGAGGCGCCGGAAAACGGTATTTATATTTTTGAAAAAGAATATGCCCCGGGTTCAGACGTTAAAACTATTTTGGAAATTGACGACGATGTGGTTGAGTTTGAAATTACCTCAAACAGACCGGATTGCTTCAGTATTGTGGGACTTGCCAGAGAAACCGCGGCGACTTACAGGCTTCCTTTTAAATATCCTGAAATTTCCGTTAAGGAGGAGGCGGGCGGAAACGCCGCTGATATGATTGACGTTGAAATAAAAAATCCGACTCTTTGCCCGAGATATATCGCGAGAGTGGTTAAAAACGTGAAAATCGCCCCTTCTCCTCAGTGGCTTCGTCACAGACTTACCGCAGCCGGATTAAGACCTATAAACAATATTGTCGATATAACAAACTATGTTATGCTTGAACTTGGTCAGCCAATGCACGCCTTTGATATTGACAATATTGACGAAAGAAAAATTATAGTGAGAAACGCTTCTGACGGTGAAAAGATTACTACTCTTGACGGTGTTGAGAGAACTCTTGATTCTTCTATGCTTGTTATTTCGGACTGTAATAAAGCCGTTGCTGTTGCCGGTGTGATGGGCGGAGAAAATTCAATGATAACCCCTGAAGCCTCGGCTATATTATTTGAGTCCGCTAACTTTAATGGCCCTAATGTCAGGGTTACCGCTAAAAAGCTTGGAATGAGAACAGACGCGTCGGCTAAATATGAAAAGGGGCTTGACCCGAATCTTTCTGTTGAGGCTGTAAACAGGGCGGTTCAGCTTGTGGAGCTTTTAGGCTGCGGAGAGGTTGTCTCCGGAATGGTGGACTGTTATCCAAACAAACGGGAAAAATGGATTGTTAATTATTCTTCGGAAAAAATAAACAAACTTCTCGGGACAGATATCTCAAAGGCGGAAATGATTGAGATTTTTAAACTTATTGAGGTTGACGCCGACGGTGAAACCGCTGTTGTTCCCACTTTCAGACCCGACCTTGAAACAGAGGCCGATTTGGCGGAGGAAATCGCGAGATTTTACGGATATGATAAAATAAAAACAACTCTGGCGGCGGGTACTCCTACTGTCGGAAAGAAAACGAAAAGTCAGATTATTGAGGATACAATAAGAGATACTATGATTGCTATGGGTATTTCTGAATCTATGAATTTCTCTTTTGAGAGTGTTAAGGTTTTTGACAAACTTTGTATTCCCCCGGATGATGAAGTCAGAAAAACCGTTACTATATCAAATCCTTTGGGCGAGGATTTTAAAATTATGCGGACAATGACTTTAAATGGGATGCTTACTTCTCTTTCCACAAATTATAACAGAAGAAATTCAGAGGCGTACCTTTTTGAGATAGGCAAAGTTTATATACCCAAAAGTCTCCCCCTTACAGAACTCCCTGAAGAAAGAGCTGTTCTTACTGTAGGAATGTACGGTAATGTTGATTTCTATGATATAAAAGGCATTGTTGAGGAACTTTCCGAGGTTCTTGGCATAAAAAACAATGTTGAGTATTCTCCTGCTTCTCATATCCCTTATATGCATCCCGGAAGGTGCGCCGAACTTACAATAGGCGGGGATAATCTTGGTTTTCTGGGAGAAGTTCACCCGACTGTATGCGATAATTACGAAATAGGCGCGAAAACTTATATTGCTGTGATTTATGCCGATATTCTTTATAAAACTGCTGAATTTAACAAGGTTTATAAATCTTTGCCTAAATTCCCGGCTGTTTCCCGCGATATTTCAATGCTTGTAAAAGATGATATCATTGTAAAGGATATTGAAAATATTATTAAGGATAAAGGCGGAAAGCTTGTTGAGAATATTCAGCTTTTTGATGTTTATAAAGGAAAACAGATTCAGGACGGCTTTAAGTCGGTGGCTTACAATATTTCTTTCAGGTCTGCAGATAAGACTCTTACAGACGACGAAATAGCTTCTCCTATGAAAAAAATATTAAAAGAGCTTGAGGATAAACTCGGCGCTCAGCTCAGAGATAAATAAAACGTGATTTATACTAAAAACGCCCCGCTTTGGCGGGGCGTTTCAGACTGTAGAAAAAGTTAAAATTAAAAAAATATGAATTTTTTGAAGAATATAAATTCAAAAAGCGCCGCGGACTTTATAGTCAATCTTTTGCTTTTTTATTTTTGGAAGATACAGGATATGTTATTGACATTAACGTAAATAGTATTATATAATTATATTATATAATTATAGTGAATGACAAAATAATTTGCTGTTCAATATAATATGGATACACACGGCCGTATAAGAGATTTGCAGCTTTGTGGCAATGCGGTCGGTACAGAACAGAGGTATACATTATTTATGTGTATGCCGGAACTATATATTCGATATATCCGGCGATTTTTAACACCGGTATACAGATACTTATTTGTTATTGTTCATAGTCGCGTAATATTTAACAAATACAGATGTTTATTAAGTATTAGGTTTCTGATAATTCCCGCCGTTAAATTTTATTCAAATTCATGAAGCGTTTATTTATTACGTTTCTCATAGTTTCTATAATAATTTACCCATATATATTAATTGCTGATTTAAGGTTTTTATAACCTTGTTGTTAAGGGAGGATTCATTTTAATGAATTATAATGAAAAGACTATTCTTGAAATAAGAGAGATAGCTAAGGAAAAAGGCATAAAAAGCGTTACAAAATATAAAAAGGACGAATTGATTGAAAAGCTTATAAGTCTTGAGGAAGGCGCTGTAAAAGCCGAAAAAACGAAAAATGATGATACGCGGCGGAATATTAAACCGGAAGTGAAGGAGGACGCCGAAAAAAGTGAGTCTTCCGACGATGATACGGTGGCTTTGAACAAAAGCTATTTAGAGGAACTTGACAGCGGTGTGATAACAGAGGGTATACTTGAGGTGCTTCCCGACGGATATGGTTTTTTGAGACGGCAAAACTATCTTCCGGGGGCGGACGATATTTATATCTCACCTTCTCAAATAAAACGGTTTAATTTGAAAACAGGCGACTGTGTAAAAGGAAACATAAGAATTCCCAAGGAAAATGAAAAATTCAGAGCTTTGCTTTACGTGCAGACAGTAAACGGAGACAGACCTTTTAATTTATCAAGACGGCCTAATTTTGAGGATTTGACTCCTATATATCCTGATGAGAAACTGCAGCTTGAAACATTTAAAAATAATATTCCCACAAGAATTATTGATATAATAGCCCCTATCGGAAAAGGTCAAAGAGGTATGATTGTCGCGCCTCCGAAAACAGGCAAAACGGTTCTGCTAAAAAATATCGCCAACGCTGTAACCAAAAACCACCCTGACACCCATTTGATTGTACTTCTGATTGACGAACGCCCTGAAGAAGTTACAGATATGCAGAGGTCTATAGAGGGGAAAAACGTCGATGTTGTTTATTCAACATTTGACGAGGAACCCGAACATCATAAAAGGGTCGCCGAAATGGTTCTTGAAAGGGCAAAAAGGCTTGTAGAGCAGGGAAAAGACCTTGTTATTTTACTTGACAGTATTACAAGGCTCGCGAGAGCCTATAATCTTATAATTCCTCCGAGCGGCAGAACTCTCTCCGGCGGACTTGACCCCGCTTCACTATATATGCCTAAAAAATTTTTCGGAGCGGCAAGAAATATTGAGGAGGGCGGAAGCCTTACTATTCTCGCTACAGCTTTAATTGAAACGGGAAGCAAAATGGATGATGTTATTTTTGAGGAATTTAAGGGAACGGGAAATATGGAGCTTGTTCTTGACAGAAAACTTGCTGAAAAGCGCATTTTCCCGGCTATTGATATTTCAAAGTCGGGAACAAGGCGGGAAGATTTATTATTTTCCGAACGGGAACTTGAAACGGTATACTCCCTCAGGAAAAGCTTTGGAAACGCTTCCGTTATAGAAATTAACGAGCAGTTTTCAGAGATGCTTAAAAATAC
>CAYLJL010000108.1:0-6267 GCA_964384005.1 uncultured Lachnospiraceae bacterium
AAGCTGCGGATATTTCAATTCTGATTCTTCATATTTAGCGGTAGATAAATCAAGTCCGATAAATTCATATCTTGACTCAATGTATTTAAACGTCGGAGGAATAAATACGGAAACAAAGGAAATAACAAACGCCACTGTATACTTAGGAATAGACTGGACCTATGAATATTCTGTAAATTATGAATTAAACGGAGGAGTAAATTCTTCCGCGAACCCTTATAGCTATATTTACGGCATAGGAGTGGCAGACTTTGCCAAGCCCTCGAAAGATTCTGCCATCTTCGCGGGTTGGTATTATAACCCCGAATTTACAATACCCGCCGCAAGTATTTCGTCTGCGGACTACGGCAATAAAACATTATACGCTAAATGGGAGGAGCCCTGCGGTGTTTTAAATTTTGACTCCAATACAGGAGTAAGCGGAGAAATAACCTCTGTAACCGTTCCGTTAAACTCTAAGATTTCAGATTATTTAACCGCTGATGCTCCCTCAAAGGACGGCTATTACTTTTCAGGCTGGGTAAAACAAGACTTGACGGAACTTTCCGACGAGGATATTATGACAGCGGACGGTTTTACTGTTTACGCCTTATGGACAGCAAACGAAATCACGGCAGAAGAACAGATTATAAGAGGTTCGTTAAATGAAGCGGTTCCGGAAAATTCAATTATAGTTGAAAACGGAACGGGAGAGTATACATTTTCCCTTTCAGATGATGAAGTTCTTCCAAAAGGTATGACTTTTGGGGATAACGGAACAATCACAGGAAATTTTGAGGAAATGGGAAACTTTGAAATAAATGTCATTGTAACGGACAAAAACACAAACGCTCAGACAACGGCAAAAATTGTTTTTGAGGTTTTAAGACCTGTCATTCAGATAAAGAAAAAACCCGTTGCCGCCTCAATAGCGATAAATACCTCCTTAGAACATTCTGGCTTTATCGGCGGAAAATTTACAGGAGTCAGTGAAGATGGAACCGAAGAAGAACTTGACGGAGAACTTTCATGGAAAGACGAGACAACTATTCTGTCCGAATACGGAAACCATTTAGTACCCGTCATATTTACACCCTATGACAAAAATTATATGCCCCTTGAATTTGAGGTTTATGTCAACGTAAAAAGACCATCCGGTTCCTCTGTATCAACAATAACATATACAATAAGAGCGACAGCTTCAGAAGGCGGAACAATCTCGCCTGAAGGAAGGTCTGAAATTTACGAATATGGAAATCAGACATATTTAATGAAAGCGAACGCCGGATATGTAATTTCCGAAATAATAGTAGACGGGGAGAATTATGACGCGGGAGAAACCGAAAGCAAATATACTTTCACAAGTGTAACCGAGAGTCATAGAATTCACGTTGAGTTTGAGAAAGCCGACGAAAAAAACGCAAAGAAAAGATTTTATGATGTTTCTGATTCAGACGATGATAACACCGTTTCCGAAACATCAAAAAAAGAGACCTCAAAAATAACTGCTGATACGTCAAATCAAATTGACGTAAGTTCCGTATTCAACACAAAAGATAAAATAGCATATATTCAAGGCTATGAAGACGGTTCTTTCAGACCGTCAAACTCTCTTACAAGAGCGGAAGCCGCTGTTATTTTGTCAAAAATTCTTACAACTCAAATGGAAAACAAAACTTATACGTCAAAATTCAGCGATGTAAATCCTTCCGATTGGTATGGGAATTATGTATGCTTTCTTACGGAACAGGGAATTATAGACGGTTATACTGACGGAACTTTCAGACCTGACGCAAGCATTACAAGAGCGGAACTTGTCGCGCTGGTTGCGAAAGCGTTAAATATAAAAGACGGCCTTTATACAAATTATTTCAGCGATACAGCGGGAATGTGGGCGTCAAACGCGATATCAGCTATAAATTCATTCGGATGGATAAAAGGATACTCGGATGGAACCTTCAGACCTGATGCGAATATTACAAGAGCTGAAACTACCGTATTTCTGAATGCTGTTCTTGGAAGAAACTCATCAAACTCAGATATAACCGTATCAAACGCATTTAATGATATAAAACCAACCGACTGGTTTTATGAAAGTGTAATAGAAGCGGCAAATTTATCAGTACATTCTTCTTAAAAAACATAAATTGATTTTCTAAAAACAAAAAATCCCCGAATTTATTAAAATATAACAAATTCGGGGATTTTTTCAACTTATCAGACTGTAGAAAAAATTAAAATTACGTGGGTTCGATAAAAAATAACAGCGAAACGACAGTTTTGCATAAAAGTTTTTCTCCGCTTTTTTCAATAAGCGCCGCAAAGAAATGCGGACGGCGTAAGCCGGCTTTGGCAAAGCCAAAGCGCTGAACAGCGGGCTGAGTTTGAGACAGAACCTCAAGGTTTTTACGCCCCGGGAGAATTTTTGGGGGTTTGGAACCTTAACTGCATAGACGAGCGGTAAAAATGAAGTTTTTATACCCGGCCTTTTACGAAGCAAAGGCACTGATATTTTCAAAAATTATTTTTGTTTTTTGAATTGTACGGTGTTTCCTTTATATTTTAATTTTCAGGAATGCCATAATAAGAATTTTATTTTTTTTTATGAATATTATATTTTTATAAATGTTTTAAAGGAGAATTTTAATGAATTATTTTTTAGAAAAGGTAAAAAAAATAAGCCACAACTTTTATGTAAGATGGTTTGCCATTTTATTTATCGCTGTCTGCGTAGGAGTTGGTATAGTAGGTCCGTTTTTACACTATATTAATGAGGAAGACGCAGTTGAAACTAACGCCGCTAAAAAGAAACTTCCCATTTATTGCGTAGAAACAAATGAAAAAAAGGTGGCTATTAGCTTTGACGCCGCTTGTGGAGCCGATAGATTAAGAAGGAATTTTCAAAAAAATATTTTGAATAATAAATAACCTCGGTTTAGTGATTATACCGAGGTTATTTATTTATATGTATGCGTGAGCAGAAAGGAAATTTGTAAGCGAAGCTTACCCGCTCCCGATACGGCGAGTAGGAGGCTAAAAAGAACAGCCTCCTACTCGGTTTTCTTGCAAAGCCAGTCAAGAGCGTTTATCTGACGTATTCCATTATGAGAGGTTATCGGCTGAATATCCATTGTAAGTAAATACTTAGGGTTATGGTCTCGGATTGTGTCGAGGGGCGCAAGTTCTCTCTTTAATGTGCTGTCCTCCCGAACAGTGTAGGCAACTTGATAATATTCAATTCCAATATCTTTAATAGCGACAAAATCAACTTCCGCACTGTCAGATTTACCCACATATATCTCATATCCCCTACGAAGAAGTTCAAGGTAAATTATGTTTTCCAAAATATGACCATCGTCAGCTTTTTTGCTGCCAAGAAGCAAATATCTTAATCCAATATCACAAGCGTAATATTTATCGCCTGTCTGAAGATATTGTTTGCCTTTTATATCATAACGTCCGACTTTGTAAAGAATAAAGCTGTCACATAAAGCGGAAAGATAATTCTCAACGGTATGAACACTTATTTTTCTTCCCAACGAAGTCATAGTATCCGCTATTTTTTTTGTTGAGCAAAGATTGCCTATATTATCAAACATAAATCTTACCACACTTTGAAGCATTGTAAGGTCGGGAAATTTGCGTCTCGCAATTATATCTTTTAATACAACGGAATTATATATCCCTTCTAAATATTGTCTGATGTCTTTTTGTTTTGACAATTCCAACGTATAAGGAAAAGAGCTTTTTGTGATGTAATCCGCATAAACACGTTCAGGATTACTATTATCAGAAAAAGCGGAGCTGTATTCACTGAATGACAGAGGAAGCATTTTGATTTCAATGTATCTGCCGGAAAGCAGTGTCGCCAATTCACCGGATAACAGATACGCATTAGACCCTGTAATATAAATATCACAGTTTTTCTTTATAAAAAGACTGTCAACAGCTTTTTGAAAATCTGAAATTTGTTGAATCTCGTCTAAAAAAATATAATTCATTTTATCTGATAAAAGTTTTTCAGAAATAAAACTATATAACTGTTTAGAATCCTGTATATCCATATAATCGGCGTCTTCAAGATTTATAGAAATTATTTGAGTTTTATCAACATTGTTTTGCAACAGATAATCCTGATAAATTTCAAATAAAGTAGATTTTCCGCAGCGGCGTATACCTGTTATAACCTTAATAATTTGCTTATCTTTAAATCTTATGAGATTTTCAAGATATTCTTTTCTTTCAATCATAAAAACACCTCTTCTTCGTATTAAATATATAATAAGTATTTAACCCTATTTTTATAGTATGTATATAAATTTTATCAATATATTCGTAATTATTGCATATATACTTCAAACTATAATATATTATATCATATTTAAGCATTAAATATAAACATTTTTAACTTAATATTTAATTTTTATAATATCTAAAAAAATAATACTAATTAATATAGTGAATAAGTTATAAAAATAGTAGTAATTCTTCTTTGATTCCCAAGATTTATTATACTCTGATAATTTTAATAAATTACAAAAAGGATAGTAACAATACTAAATAATACATAATGGGAAAATTGATACTTGTTAAAGGAGAAGATACGCTATGAACGATTATAATATTTTTTCGTGTCATACTATAGAACTAAGACAAAAACTTAGTCCGAGTGAATGGCAGACAGCATTTAAAGCTAATTTAACAAAAGAGCACATACCTGAATCATATAAAAGTAAAGGATATGAATATTTCTACTGGAATTTTTTAAGAGAAAAGGGAGTGAGAATTTATTTTTACAGACCAATTAAAGAAAAGAAATTTTATGAAATGGGAATTAAACTTGTTATAAATCCACGAATTTTACTTGGTGATAAAGAATACATAGGTATATTTGAACCAACTGAATCTAATATTGAGAAATTATTTGAGGAACTTGTTAAAATACCTTATGAGCTTAAATTGAATAAGATTTTTAATTATGAATGGTTTAATAATGTAGGAAATATTTTTAATTTCAGGATTCAGCAGATTGACTTTTGTATTAATCATAAATTTGAATCTTCTGATATTGCGAATACATATATTAAACTATTAAAAAGAGGCAATAAAACAAAGAATATGGAAGAATACACATATTTTGATAATAACTGCAACAAGTTTAAAAAATATAAAAATACTGTTGGATTTAAGGGAAAAAGCTTTGAAATTGTAGCCTACAATAAACAAGAACAGTTACTTGAACATAAAAAATATTTTACGGAAGAATGTATTGATGAAGCTGACGGAATTGTAAGATTTGAAATCAAGGTTAAACGAGAAAAAATAAGACGTATGCTTAAATTATCTGATGATATTTATTTATCGGAACTTGAGAAAATGTTTAATAATATAGGTTATACAAGTCAACGTGAATTCAGCAGGTATATAAAAATTTTATTTGGAAATGGTGATTATTATACTATGGAAAAGGCGGTTGAAATAATAAGAAAAAATGTAAAAGAGAAATATCATAAAGATATGATTGATTTTTTGAATTTGGTTTCAGAAAGAAGAAGTTTATGGAAAGCTAAAGCTGAATTTACTGATACCAATAATCTTGATAAAATACTCAGGCGATTTAGTAATATAAAACTTAATCCTATAACTATTCCTATAAGGTGGGTAAATTATGACAGAAATATCATTTTTAAAAACGTATTTGATATACTTGAACTATAATGCCTTAAACCGAATTTCAGTTTAAGGCAAAAGGTGTAAAACAAATAAAAATTAAACCTTTATTTGTTTACCAATAAGATTTTTCAGAACAGAGATATTCTTCCAAATCGCATTTGTTTATTCTCCATTTTTTTCCGCACCCTACTCTGTAAGCGGGAATAATATGGTTATTCAGCATAGAATATACCGTATTTTTAGAAAGATTTAACATTTCCATTAAATCCTGTGGTGTCAATATTTCAGGATAGTCGTTAAACACTTTAAAAACCTCCTTTGTATATTTATCCTATTGTTGCTTATAATAGGCAAATATTTCACAGTATGTCATTTTAAATATTTTTAATTATTTGATAACATTAAGGCATAAATAAGACAGTTTTTAAACGGCATATAGATATTAATTGATATGTATTAGAGATATTGACAGGTGATTTCTATAAGTAGTATAATAAAAAAAGATTTGATATTATGACAGTTTTATATCTACAAAACTTAAAAAATGCCGATTTAATGGGAAAATTATAAGTTAATGAAAGGAGTTTGAAATATAAAAAACTGTCACAACGTATA
>CAYLJL010000109.1:0-6187 GCA_964384005.1 uncultured Lachnospiraceae bacterium
AAGGCAGTTTTTAGGACAAATGGAAAAGCCTGATGTGGATAACATAGAAGGGCTGTCTCCGGCTATTTCTATCGACCAGAAGACTACTAACAACAATCCGCGCTCAACTGTTGGTACGGTTACGGAAATTTATGATTATTTAAGACTTTTATACGCAAGAGTCGGTATCCCCCATTGTCCTAAGTGCGGAAGGGAAATAAAAAAACAAACGGTTGACCAGGTTGTCGACCAGATTCTGGAACTTCCGGAAAAAACAAAAATTCAACTTTTTGCTCCTGTTGTGCGGGGCAGAAAGGGCGAACACGTAAAGCTTCTTGAGGACGCTAAAAAAAGCGGATATGTCCGAGTCAGAATTGACGGTATTATTTATGAGCTTTCCGATGAGATAAAACTTGAAAAAAATAAAAAACATACTATTGAAATTGTTATCGACAGACTTATTGTAAGAGATGGAATTCAGAAAAGACTTTCGGAATCGCTGGAAACAGCTTTCTCTCTTACAGGCGGTATCGCGGTTGTTGATGTGGATAGTGAGGAACAGCTTACTTTCAGTCAGGACTTCGCCTGCCCCGACTGCGGCGTTAGTATTGAGGAAATTGAGCCGAGAAGATTTTCTTTTAACAATCCTTCAGGGGCGTGCCCTGAATGTATGGGACTTGGCTCAAAAACTGTTTTTGACCCTGATATACTTGTCCCTAACGACGAACTTTCGATTATTGACGGCGCTATCGCTGTTTCGGGCTGGAACTCGGTTGGGGTTGAGACTACTATGGGAAACAGTATTTTTAAAAATCTTTCTCAAAAATACGGTTTTGACTTAAATACACCTTATAGGGATTTGCCGGAGGATATTAAAAATATTATTATGTACGGTACGGGCGGCGAAAGAATGGATATAAGCTATATAAGCGGCGGTGAGGAAAAATTCTATTCTTATTCTTTTGAGGGCATCGTGGGTAATCTTGAACGCAGATACAGAGAAACTTATTCGGATGCGGCAAAGCAGGAATATGAGAAGTATATGACAAATGTTAAATGTCCTGTCTGCAAGGGGCGCCGACTTAAAGATGAGATGCTTGCGGTTACCGTTGGCGGGAAAAATATTTCTGAAATAACTGATTATTCTATTAAAGACCTTAAAGTATTTTTTGATGAACTTGAATTATCAGAAACAAAAATGCTTATCGCTGAACAGATTTTAAGAGAAATTAACGCAAGACTTGGTTTTTTGCTTAATGTCGGGCTTGAATATCTTACGTTGTCGAGAATGTCCGGTTCTCTTTCGGGAGGAGAGTCTCAGAGAATAAGACTTGCGACTCAGGTAGGCTCCGGACTTGTCGGCGTGCTTTATATTCTTGATGAACCGAGTATCGGTCTTCACCAGAGAGATAACGACAAGCTCCTCGGAAGCCTGAAGCATCTGCGTGATATCGGAAATACTCTTGTTGTTGTGGAACACGACGCCGATACTATGTTAGAGGCGGACTATATTGTCGATATCGGACCTTACGCCGGCGCAAACGGCGGAGAGGTTGTTTTCTCGGGAACGCCGGATAATCTTCTCCGATGCGAAAATTCTTTGACGGGAGATTATTTAAGCGGAAGAAAAAAAATTGAGGTCCCACGGAAAAGGCGGAAACCTTCTAAAGAAAAACTTGTTATTAAAGGCGCGGCGGAAAATAATCTTAAGAATGTCAACGTGGAAATTCCCGTTGGATTATTTATATGTGTTACGGGGGTTTCCGGTTCGGGGAAAAGTTCTCTTATTAATGAGGTTCTGTACAAAACTCTCGCCAGAGAGCTTAACAGAGCGAGAATTAAATCCGGCAGGTATAAATCAATAAAGGGAATTGAATATTTTGACAAAATTATCGCTATTGACCAGTCACCCATAGGAAGGACGCCAAGGTCAAATCCGGCGACTTATACGGGATTGTTTGATATGATAAGAGATATTTTCAGCCAGACTACAGAGGCAAAGGTAAGAGGTTTTCAAAAGGGCAGGTTCAGCTTTAATGTGAAGGGCGGCAGATGTGAGGCTTGTTCGGGCGACGGAATTATAAAAATTGAAATGCACTTCCTTTCTGATATTTATGTGCCTTGCGAGGTTTGTCACGGAAAAAGGTATAACAGAGAAACTCTTGAGGTTAAATATAAAGGAAAAACTATTGCCGATGTGCTTGATATGACTATTGAGGAGGCTTTGAGTTTTTTTGAAAATATTCCGAAGATAAAGTCTAAAATTCAGACTTTATATGACGTTGGCCTTTCTTATGTGAAGCTTGGACAGCCATCTACCACATTATCAGGGGGCGAAGCTCAGAGGGTTAAGCTTGCTACGGAGTTAAGCCGGAAAAGTACGGGAAAAACAATTTATGTTCTTGATGAACCTACCACGGGTCTTCATACTTATGATGTACATAAATTGATAAATATTTTGCAGAAACTGACTGATGGTGGGAATACTGTTATTGTTATTGAACACAATTTAGATGTTATAAAAACAGCCGATTATATTATTGATCTCGGCCCTGAGGGCGGTGACCGCGGCGGAGAAATTGTCGCGGCGGGAACCCCTGAGGAAATTTCAAGGTGTGAAAAATCTTATACGGGCAAATATCTTAAAAAATATTTGGAGGGTTGATTTATGGAAGAAACTATAAAAAATTACTTTTACAGCAAAGAAAAGTTATTGAGGGATTTTGAATGCGATACGGAGTATTTTGTGAAAAGTCTTGAGGAATACAACTGGAGAGTTAAAGATATGGACGGAATGTTTTTCCTGACTTATTGGAAAGAGGGCGGAAAGCTTAATGAATGCGTTATTGTGAAAAAAAACAATAAGCCCCTTATTATGAGAAAAAAAGACTATACTATGATAGTTATAATTGAATGTATCAAGATTGCCGCTATTTTGAAAAACGCTATGGAGGTATAAAGGAAAAGTGGAAAGGCTGAGACAATTTACATATGGAATTATTGCCGGCATTTGTATAGGCGTAGGCGGAACGGTCTTTTTATCATCTGATAACTCTGTTGTCGGCGCGTTTTTATTCGGTATAGGTCTTTTATCAATCTTATTTTTTAAACTTCAGCTTTTTACGGGAAAAATTGGTTATATTTTTGTAAATAAACAGTCTTATTTTATTGAGCTTGTTTTAACATGGGCAGGTAATTTTATCGGAACATTTTTTGCCGCTGTTTTAATTCGCCATACACGTATTTTTGAAAAACTTGATAAAGTTTATTCTATTGTCGACATAAAGCTTAACGATGATATTTTAAGTGTTTTTATTTTGTCATTTTTCTGCGGTATACTTATGTTTATAGCTGTGGATATTTTTAACAGCGCAAAGGAGGGAACGGTTAAAATTACAGGGGTTTTATTTCCTGTCGCTGTATTTATTTTAAGCGGTTTTGAGCATTGTGTCGCTAATATGTTTTATTTCAGTCTCGCGGGAGTATTTAGCATAAACTCTTTATTCTATATAATTGTTATGACTTTCGGAAACTCTGTCGGAGGAGTTGTTATTCCTGCCGCAAGAAAATTTTTAAGCGGAGAAAACAAGCGCTAACAGGAGAATTTCTATATGTACGGTGATTTTTAGTCAATCAACTTGAAAATGAGAAAAACGAGGCGGTATGAAAATTATTTTTATTTTTGAATTGTGTGCTATTTCAGTAAATAACAAATATATAAGATAAGGGGGCAAAAAAATTGATGAATAATATAGATGAAACAGATAAGATGTATAAAATAGAATGGGATGATAAATATAATATTGGCGTAGCTGAAATTGACAACGCTCATCAACGTTTATTTGCTATTATCCGCAGATTGTTTGACATTGTTTAAAAAAATCAGAATAAGAAGCATTTTTGCAGAGATGGTGTAAAATATTTAAAGAATTATACTCTGACGCATTTTTTGGAAGAAGAATCTTATATGAGGTCAATTAAATATAAAGACTATGAAAATCATAAGTGTCTTCATGACGAAATGGCGGACGAGATAATTCCCGCTATTGAAAAAGAGTTGGAGGAAACGTCTTATTCGGAAGAAGTTATCAACCATTTCCTTGGGATATGTTTATGGTGGCTTACAGGGCATATTATGATTGAAGACCACGCTATTACGGGCAAACCCGGAGAGAAAAATTTAAGAAATATAAATATGGGAATCGGCGATGGGCCGGTTATAGCAGGCAGCAAAGCGACCAAAGAAGAAAGAAAAACTATAATAGACGCTCTTGAGGAAACGCTTTCTTTATTTATGGAAAAAGTATTTAACCTTGAGGTTAAAATCGCTAACAAAGATTATGCGGGGGGGAATATTTTGGGAAATCTGTTTATTATCGTTCCAGTTATAAAAGTAAAAATGGTAAACGAGTAAAAATTCTTATGATTATTGAGGAAAAATTAATTTTAAAAAATATCGGCTCTATTATGAATATGAAACTTAATAAAATGGACGATGCTATTTTATCCGCTGCGATGCAGATTTCTCACTACGCTATGCAAATTATAAGCGAATATTCAAAGCTTAACAACGACAAAGACCCTTATAAGTTTGAACGGGAAAGCATAATGGAAGCAAAACATTTTAAAGAAAAATTTGTCGCGAGTTATTTTGATTTTAATTTGCTATTTGGTTCAAAAGAAGGAAGTTTTGCTCTGTGCGCAAAGCTTACATAATACTATTTTTTAACAATAGACTTCTTTCGAAACTATGAAATTAAATCAATCCGATAAAAAAATATTTTATTTAATGGTCAGCGCTTTTGCGGCTGTCTTATGTCATTTATATGTCTTGCTATGCTGTTGGTGAAAGTGTCGGGTTTTTTAATCGGCCCGGAACGTATTTTTTCGCAAAATTATTTTTATTACCTTTTTGCGTTTTTTCATTAAGCGCTAAGGGTTTGTACCGACCGTATTGCGGCTTTGCCTCAAATTCTTTATGAGGTCGTGTGTATCTATACTAAACGACAAACTATTTTGTCACTTACTATAATTTATTGTTTTGATGTAGTACAGAATAAGAAGTAAGGAGGTTAAATTATTGTTTAATTTACACAGAAAAATAAAAGTAAGCAACATTATAATGCTTACTATCGCGGGAATAATAAACGCTATCGGAATTACTATATTTCTCTCGCCTGTCGAATTATATGACAGCGGAATTTCAGGCACATCAATGCTTATTTCTCAGGTTACGCCGGAATATATGTCTTTATCGGTGTTTCTTTTGATTTTTAATATTCCTTTATTTTTATACGGACTTAAAAAACAAGGAAAGCTTTTTACTTTTTATGCTATTTACAGTGTTATTATATATTCGATTTGCTCATGGCTTATTACAGACGTTTTACCTGTCGATACATCTGTCGCATCGCCTTTAGCCGGGCATGATTTGATGCTTTGCGCTTTATTCGGCGGCGTGATATCGGGAATTGGCAGCGGATTTGCTATAAGGTTTGGCGGGGCAATGGACGGTATTGAAGTTATGGCTGTAATTTTCGCTAAAAATATTGGTATATCAGTAGGTACTTTTGTTATGTTATACAATCTTATACTTTATGTTATATGCGGATTTGTTATAGAAAGCTGGATATTGCCGCTTTACTCAATAGTTACATATTTTGCCGCTCTTAAAACAATGGACTATATTGTCGAAGGTATTGACCGAGCAAAAGCAGCGATGATTATTACAACAAAATCTGATGAAATATGCGACGCTCTCTCAGAGGAATTTAAAAGCGGAATGACTACAATGAAGGCGGAGGGAGGATACTCAAAACAGGAAAAAACATTGATTTATTTTATTGTAAATCGCTTCCAAATCGGAAAAATGAAAGATATTGTACATACTATTGATAAGGACGCTTATATTTCTATAAGCGAGGTTGCCGATGTTTTCAGCAGCGATAATTTATAGAAAATTACAATACGTAAAGGTGTTTTGAGATATGTTTTATAGTCAATCAACTTGAAAAGTGACAAAAGGCGGTGAGATAAAAATTATTTTCGCAAGGCAGTATAAGACAGCATAGACGACAGCCTATGCTGTCTGCCAATAATACGGCAAAAATATTTTTAGCCACTGAACTTGTACATTTTTTTACTTGATTGACTATACTATGCCACGGAAATCAATTTTTAAAAAATTTAAAATTTTTTGTAACATTTT
>CAYLJL010000110.1:0-2542 GCA_964384005.1 uncultured Lachnospiraceae bacterium
TTAAAAATGATGAAATGTATAAGTCTATTCGTTCGGAAAACGCTAAAGGGTATATCTGTGACAAAAATTCAGATTAAAAATTGCTGAAAGATTTTTGTTATAAAAAATATTACGTTAAAAAAATAAAATTTTTTACCGGCGGTTTCAGAAGTTTATTTATTATTTTTTGCCCACCCTTGTATTTTGCAGTTTCATAAATATTTTTAAGAAAGGAGGTTTCATATGAATAAAACTCGATTTGGTTTATCGGAAAATACAGAGGGTGCTCTGGCCTATGTTTTTGGAATAATCAGTGGATTAATTTTTCTTATTGCGGAAAATAATAATCGGTTTATAAGATTTCATTCTTTGCAGTCAATTATGTTTTTTGTCTGTATTATTTTTTTAAATTTTGCAGTTTCTATGGTCTTTTTTTTCCCTTTCTTTGGATTTTTTGAGTTTATTGTTCGTGGGTTTATTGCTCTCGCTTCATTTCTTGTATATGTAATTTTAATTATTTTGGCTTATTGCGGGAAAATGGTAAAAATTCCTTTTATCGGTGAATTGGCATGGAAATTATCTTTTTAGAAGATATTTTAGATTATAGCAATCCGCAGAATTTTTAGTGCAAAACAATAAGAGAATTCCTTGATATGTCAGGGTTTATTAAATTTTTTCTGTTCATTCTTTTATTGTTTCGCTGTAAGTATACACAAAATCAAGGGAGGATTTTATGAAATTTAACTTTAAGCTTTTAAAAAATGAATATATAAAGGATATTTCATCAGAAGGATTTATTTATGAACATACTTCCGGCGCTAAACTAATTTTTATTAAAAATGACGATGACAATAAGGTTTTTTCTATAACTTTTAAAACTTTGCCGGAAAATAACAAGGGTATAGCCCATATTATGGAACACAGTGTTTTATGCGGTTCCCGTAAATATCCCGTGAAAGACCCTTTTAACGAACTTGAAAAAGGGTCGCTTAATACTTATCTTAACGCGTTGACTTTTCAGGACAAAACAATGTATCCTGTTGCCAGTACAAATGAAAAAGATTTTATTAATCTTATGAATGTTTATATGGACGCTGTTTTTTTTCCTCTCATTTACGACAGACGCGGTATTTTTCTTCAGGAAGGTCATCATAAGGAGAAAGACGGTATAAACGGCGTAGTCTATAATGAGATGAAAGGCGTTTTTTCACCTCCCGATAAAATAATTAATTTTAAAGTTAATGAAAAATTATTTGAAAATACAAATTATAGGTTTTATTCGGGAGGAGTACCCGAATATATACAAGAGCTGACATATGAGGAATTTATCGATTTTCATAAAAAATATTATCACCCTTCTAACAGTATTTTATATTTATATGGAGATATAGATATTGATAAGTATTTAGAAATGCTTGACAGGGATTATTTGTCCGAATTTGAATTTAAAGATGTTAAAACCGAATATCTGAATCAGGAAAATTTTGAGAAAATAAAAGATTTTGAGTTTACTTATGATGTTTCGGAGGAAACACCCGAAAATAAAAATTATTTTCAGTGCGGCGCAATAATAGGAAAAGGTTTTGATTTTAAATTATCTTTTGCTTTTGAGATTTTAACGGAGGCGCTTCTCGAAACCGAAGGCTCGCCATTAAAAAAGGCGTTAGTACAAAACAGAATAGGGGATAATGTTTATGGTGTGTTTGACGATGGTATGTTTCAAACAAAGTTTTCTGTTTCTGTTGAAAAGACAAATTCATCTGATTTGCAAAAGTTTAAAAAGGTGTATTTTGATACGCTTAACGACATTGTAAAAAACGGATTGAACAAAAGGCTTATTGAAAGCTGTATAAACAGGTATAGATTTTATTTCAGAGAAGAAGATTACGGGTATAAACCAAAGGGTCTTTTTTTTAATATACTGATGATTAATAGTTTTATTTACGGAAAAGACAATTTTGAGGGGATAAAATTTGACGAGTTATTTGATTATGTCGAAAATCTGAATTTTGAAAAACTTATTGAAAAATATTTAATTCAAAATAAAAATTATGTATTTGCGCTTATGAAGCCTGAATTTAAGCAAATTGAGAAAAATAAAAGCTATAAGCCGGATTTGGAATTTGAGAACTACAAAAATATTAAGGATTCAAAAGAGGATATTGAGAAAATACCTTTACTGAATATTGCTGATATTGATAAAAAATCTAAAAATATTGAGATTTTTGAGGATAAAATATGTCAAAGGCGGCTTATTTCCTCAAGGATACCAAATAATGAGCTTGTTTATGTAAATTGGCTTTTTGATACGAGAATATTTGATATTGAGGATTTAAAATATTTTGCGCTTTTTAAATATATATTCGGAAAAACGGATACAAAAAAATATAATTACGAACAACTCGCCAATGAAATTAATTTTTATTTTGGAAAGTTTTCCGCTTCTTTTGAGTGTTATCCCTTAATAGGTGATTTTTTGCCTGTCTTAACCATTAATATGAAGTTTTTGTTTAAATATATTGATAACGCTTTTTCGGTGGCAGAAGAAATTTTTTTTAATTCC
>CAYLJL010000110.1:2552-6171 GCA_964384005.1 uncultured Lachnospiraceae bacterium
AAAAAAAGAGTCAAAGAACTTTTATCGGAATATAAAATTGTCCTTGAAAAAAGTTTTATAACTAACGCTCATGCTTATGGCGTTTTCAGATGTATGTCTTATTTGTCCGATATGGACAGATATTCTCAGTTTGTTAATGGAATGGATTTTTATGGGTTTTTAAAAGACATTGTTAATGATTTTGATAATAAGGCTGATTTGGTTATTGAAAAACTGAATAATATTAAAAACGTTATTTTTAATAAAAACGGTCTTATAGCGGGAATTGTATGCAGTGAAAATAATTATAATAATGTTTTAAAAAAAGCTGAGGCTTTTTGTGAGAATTTTGATAAATTTGATTTTGGCTTAAAAAAAGAAAAATTTGGAAAACGACCTGTAAACGAGGCATTTATTATTGAGTCGGAGGTTCAGTATAATGTTCTCGCGGCTAATTATGAAAAAATCGGAATGGAATATAACGGAAAAATGGGCGTTATTGAAAAGCTTATAAGCTCAGATTATATTTGGAATAAAATAAGACTTGACGGAGGAGCTTATGGCGGAAGATGCAGTTTTTTGAGGAGAGGATTATTTTATTTATATTCTTTTCGTGACCCTAATGTTGAGAGGACATTTGAAAAGTATAAAGAAATTTCGGCTTATTTGAAAAATATTAATCTCTCTGAAAGAGAGCTCCAGAAATATATTATCGGAACAATAAATCAAATTGATAAACCTTTATTAACAAGTCATATTATGGATAAAATTCTCAGGAGAAAAATTTCCGGTATAACCGATGAGGAAAGACAGAAAGAAAGAGAGGATATTTTAAATATAAAAAAATCTGATATTTCTGAATTTTCAGAAGTGTTTGATAAATGTTTTTCAGAAAGTTTCATATGTTCCTTAGGCGGTAATTCCGCTATAAAAAAGGCGGAAAATTGTTTTGAAAAAATCTGTTTTATATAAAAGTATCTCTGAAAGTTTATTTTATTTATGGGTCGGCTTAGGTGGCACGGTTTCAAGTCAATCGGGTCACGTAATTAATTGCTTAGCTTGATAATGAAATTGATGAACAGCTTGCTTTGTATGCCAACAGAGAAATTATTAAGACTAAATATATTTTAGCCTGAAAATGTAAAAGATTGCTGTAAAATTTATTCAAGAGGTAACAGGTGAGTATTATTTTACAAATGCTGAAGCGGATGTAAATGTAAAACTTGAATTTTCAAAAAATCACCTTGAGGTTTTATCCTCAAGGTGATTTTTTGAAAATTCTTTTATTGTTTTGATATAAGTAGGTTAAATATCAGGTATTCATATTTATTGATTTTGTTTTAGAAATATATTATAAGCCTCTTTTTACCGTAATACGTTTATTATATTTATCTTTTTTTATTTTTTTTAAGAAATAACGACGGATTTTTTGACGGGAAATTTCTGTCCCGATAAAAACAATTTTTTCCTTTGACTTCAAGTCCCCTTCTGTTATAGAATAATATCCGTCTGAGACATCAAAGCGAAAAATTTGCTTTCCAGCGGTAATCTGCCCTTTAGCTCTGAATATATTGCCAAATTTTCCTCTTATTAGTTCTTCCAGTAACAAAAATAATTTTTCCGGAGATTCTATAGATACGCCACACATAGAAAAGGTATCAGGTAGTTTATCTGTAATTTCATCTTTTTCATATAGATTGCGTCCCATATAATCTTTTTTCAGCAGGGAAAGCCATTGGTCTTTATTAAAAGTGGAATAATGCTCCGATATAATTTGTCCTTTAGGATTAATTTTTCGCAATTCTGTTCTTAAAAAATCTTTTTCTTCTTTTTTAGCATATTCCATCTTTGAGATAATAACTGTGTCGGCAAACGCAATCTGGTCACAATATAATTGAGAATATTCTTTTATATATCTATTATAGCTACGCCCGTCAACAATGGTAACAGGAGCGAGAATAGAGATATGCTCATATTCAATTTGTCTCAGATTTTCTATGATTTTACTCAACATTCCGACACCTGTAGGCTCTATTACCAAATATTCAGGGTCTACCGCATTAGCGATTGTCAGTACTGAAGCGGCAAAATCTCCTTTTGCCGAACAGCATATGCAGCCCTCGGTCATTTCCCATATATTTACATCGCCGACCGACATTTCATTTTTCAGTATATCTCCATCAATTCCGACAGAGCCGTATTCATTTTCTAATATGGCGAATTCTTTACCGGAGTATTTTGCCATAGCTTTGATAAAAGTAGTTTTTCCCGCGCCGAGAAAACCTGATATTATTAATATTTTCATATATTATCCTTCAATCTTAATAACTGGTTTAATCAAGTCAGCCGGTTTATCTCTCATAAGGAAAAGCGCTTTTTCTATATTATCCCATCCATCAAATACATGTGTGCTTAATGGAGAAAGGTCTAATTTTCCCGCAGATACAAGGGCGCTCAATTTTTCCATACGAAGACGTCCTCCGGGCATCAATCCTCCGTTAATCTGTTTGTGGCCCATTCCAACTCCCCACTCAACACGAGGGATATCAATAACATCGCCTGAACCAAGATAATTAACATTTCCGATTTTACCGCCGGGTTTTAAACATTTAACCGCTTCGGAAAAAGTTTCAACTCCACCGCCGGCGATTACTATTTTATCAACTCCGGCTCCGTTTGTCATATCAAGAACCTGTTGATAAATAGGACCGTTTTTATAGCTTATAAAATCAGTTGCGCCATAGCCTTTTGCGGCTTCCACGCACACTTTTCGTGTTCCGACAGCAATAATTCTCGAAGCTCCTCTCATATTAGCGCCCGCCACGGACATCAAGCCGACAGGACCGATACCAATTACAAGCACAACATCTCCGAATTGTACGTCAGCCAGTTCAACACCGTGGAATCCAGTAGGAACCATATCCGAAAGCATACATGCATCAACAGTGTTTATATTGTCAGGAAGAATGGCAAGATTTCCATCAGCGTCATTTACATGGAAAAATTCCGAAAACACACCGTCTTTAAAATTCGAAAATTTCCAGCCTGAAAGCATACCGCCAGAGTGCATAGAATACCCTCCTTGGGCTTCCAAAGAATTCCAATCCGGTGTGATGGCCGGAACCAATACTCTGTCACCGGGTTTAAAATCTTTTACAAGTTCGCCGACTTCTACAACTTCAGCACAGCCTTCATGCCCAAGAATCATATTATGACGTTCGCCGATAGCACCCTCCCAGAGTGTATGAACATCTGATGTGCATATCGCGAGAGCCAATGGTTTACATATTGCGTCAAGAGGACCACATTTTGGACGTTCTTTTTCAATCCAACCGGATTCACCTATTTTAAGCATTGCATAACCTTTCATACTTGTCAATCTCCTTTCATAGTTTAAATTTAACAGAAATGAAAAATTGGTTCTATTAACCAAAAATATTTTAATCATAAATATAAAAAACGACAAAAATATAAAAAAATTTACATATTTAATTAATGATTATAATATTTATTTGGTTAATTTATACAACGTTAGTATAACATCAATATAAGGTAATGTCAATAAAAATATCCTTGGAAACACGCAAATCAATTTTTGAAATTTTTAATTTTTTTTGGAACCTTTTTCTATCGCAAAAAG
>CAYLJL010000111.1:0-6169 GCA_964384005.1 uncultured Lachnospiraceae bacterium
AAGATATGAATTTATCGGACTTGATTTATCTACCGCTAAATATGAAGAATCAGACTTGAAATATCCGCAGCTTTTTAGTATAGCACCGTCCTTCTGAGGAAAATCGGGAAAAACAGACGCAAAGGTCAGTCCGTTTTTTATGTTTTCAAAATTTGCGGATTGTATTTTTAGTTCTGATTGATTTACCCCGCCGTTTGCCGCGAAGTTTATTACGCAGTCATTTGCGAACGTATAGTTTTCATTGTTGTAAGTAACCGCGAACACCATCTGTGAAAACAATGAGGACAGTAATGAAATAATCAATACTATACTTAATACTGTAAGTTTTCTTTTACTGGTCATAATTATCCCTCCTAAGAAATTTTTATATACGACGCAACGAATTTTAATAAATTATAAATTATGAATATTATATTGAGTTCGTGAGTTTTCCGGCTCTGAAAAACATATACCCGCGGAGCGTAAATCAATTTTTATCTACAGATTAAACGATGTTTAGTATTAAATATTTTATAATTCAACCTCCTTATAACTATGTATCTACTATATAAATTTTACCATACAGCAAGTCGAATTTCAACAAATGTATACAGTTTTAATGTTTTTTTAATATATTTGAAATAAAAGAAATACTGCTGAAACAATAGAAAAAGTCTGACGGAGAGATAAATATTTTTAATTTTAATTTATTCAAAAAAATGTCTTGAAAAAAAAGCTAAATTTGTTTATTATATATAAGTGTGGAATTAAAAGAACGAACTTATTGTTTTTACGATAATTGTTTTCATAAATTAAATTTATTTTGAAAGAAGAATCAAAATGATTGAAAAAAATGTGCCTAAAATGTACAGAAGACGATTTATACCCGATGAAAAAGTATTTTTAAAGGATGATGTAATTATTGATATAAATGACGATGTAATAATTACAAAGTGGAGGGTTTTAAAAAAAAGAAAGGATTTCTCGCACGGGGTTTCCTGTTATTTTTTAAAAGAAAATATAAAAGTCAGCAAGTTTATTGACGATGAGGAAAATATTTTATACTGGTATTGCGACATAATAGACTGGAAATATGACAAAGAGGAAAATTCTTATGTATTTAACGACCTCCTTATTGATGTTATTGTATATGAGAATGGTTTTGTCAAAGTGGTTGATATAGGAGAAATCTCTGTGGCTCTTGAAAACGGACTTATTGATGATGAACTTGTAAAAAAGGCCCTTAACACGGCGGACAATTTACTTAATGTTATTTATAGCGGAAAATTTGATTTATATAAGAAATATATTTCAGATGTTTAAGGAGCTTTTGCTATGGCTGGTACGGAAAATAAAAAAACCGATAGAATAGAATCTATTATATCTGATATTGAGAATAAAAATACTGATAAAACAAAAGGTAAATCTGAAAATATACATTCGGGACACAGAAAAAGAGTCAGAAAGCGATTTATAAGAGAAGGCTCTTTTGATAATTTTGAATATCATCAAATACTTGAACTTATACTGTTTTATTCGGTAAAACAGCAGGATACGAACGAACTTGCCCATAGAATGCTTAACGAATACGGTTCCTTTCACGCTCTTATGGACGCAAGGCCCGAGGATATTATGAAAAGGTGCAAGGTGTCGGAAGTTACGGCGGTTTTGATTACTATGTTTCCGCCGATTATTAAAAAGTATCTGCAAAGTAAATGGACAAGAAACGAGATTATTGATTCTCCTAAACTCGCTTATAAATATTTTGAGTCGCTTCTTATGGGCAAAGGTACCGAAAGTTTTTATATGCTTTGTCTGGACACTAACAAAAGGCTTATAAGAGATATTAATATAAGCGACGGCAACGTAAGGCAATCTTATGTATATGTGGACAAGCTTGTTGAACAGGCTCTTCTGCATCAGGCTTCTTTCGTGATAATCGGGCATAATCATCCCGCCGGAACGGGAAAACCTTCCGCGCCTGATGTTTCCGCTACAAATTCGGTGAAAACAGCCCTTGAAATGGTTGGCATAGTTTTAATTGACCATATTATTATTTATGATGACAAATATTTCAGTTTCGCGGAAAAAGAGTTATGTAATCTGAAATATTATTGATTTACAGCGAAACAATAAAATACTGTGCTTTACCGCGTTTTTTAGCTTTATTGTCAATCTGAAACGAATTTATTTCGTTTATTATAATTCTTTTGAAAGTTTAAAATATTTTTGCTTTTTATTATTCTTTGGAGGTTTTTGAAATGGAAAAAAATATGGATAAAATTGTAGCGCTCGCGAAAGCAAGAGGCTTTGTTTACCCCGGCTCGGAAATTTACGGCGGACTTGCGAATACTTGGGATTACGGCCCTTTGGGTGTTGAGCTTAAAAATAATGTTAAAAAAGCATGGTGGAAAAAATTTGTTCAGGAAAGCCCTTATAACGTCGGCGTCGACTGCGCTATTTTAATGAATCCCGAAGTATGGGTCGCGTCGGGACACGTAGGCGGATTTAACGACCCGCTTATGGACTGCAAAAAGTGTCATGAGCGTTTTCGCGCGGACAAAATAATTGAGGATTATTTAAAAGAAAAAAATATTAACGAAACTCCCGACGGCTGGTCAAACGAAAAAATGAAAAGTTATATAGATGAAAATAAAATCCCCTGCCCAAGCTGCGGGAGTAATGATTTTACCGATATAAGGCAGTTTAATCTTATGTTTAAAACTCATGCCGGCGTTACGGAGGAAAGCAAAAATGTTGTTTACCTCCGCCCTGAAACCGCTCAGGGTATTTTTGTAAACTTTAAAAACGTTCAGAGAACAAGCCGTAAAAAAATTCCTTTCGGTATATGTCAGGTCGGAAAATCTTTCAGAAATGAAATTACTCCGGGTAATTTTACTTTCAGAACAAGAGAGTTTGAACAGATGGAACTTGAGTTTTTCTGTAAACCGGGTACTGAAATAGAATGGTTTGATTATTGGAAAAAATATTGCGCTGATTTCCTTAAAAGTCTTGATATTAAAGAGGAAAATATTGTTATGAGGGACCACGAAAAAGAAGAACTCGCCCATTACAGCAACGCCACTACCGATATTGAGTATATGTTTCCTTTCGGAAAGGGCGAACTTTGGGGAATTGCCTCAAGAACTGATTATGACCTTAAAAAACATTCTGAACATTCGGGAGAGGCTCTTGATTATTTTGACCAGACTACCGGCGAAAAATATATACCTTACTGTATTGAGCCTTCTTTGGGAGCCGACAGGGTTACGCTCGCTTTCCTTTGCGAAGCGTATGACGAGGAACAACTTGAGGGCGGGGATATAAGAACCGTTCTGCGTTTTCACCCGGCTCTGGCGCCGGTTAAGGCTGCTGTGCTTCCTCTTTCCAAAAAGCTTTCCGACGACGCTATGAAAATTTATGAGGAACTTTCAAAATATTTTTACTGTGATTTTGACGACGCTTCAAGTATAGGAAAAAGATATAGGCGTCAGGATGAAATAGGAACTCCTTTTTGCATTACTTATGATTTTGATTCTAAAGAGGACAATGCTGTTACTGTCCGCGACAGAGACAGTATGGAACAGGAAAGAGTCAAAATATCCGGACTTAAAGATTATTTGCTTGAAAAAATTGAATTTTAAAAATTTTAAAATAATGATTTAATATCCTGTTTTTCTAAAATAATATGTGATTCTGAACACTGGTTTACTAATCCTTAAAATGGTATTCAGTATGAAAAACTGTAAATTAAAAAATATTTTATAAACGGAGGTAAAAAAATGAAAATTGCTTTAATCAATGAAAACAGTCAGGCGGGAAAAAACGAACTCATCTACAATACTTTAAAAGAAGTTGTTGAGCCTATGGGACATACAGTTTACAATTATGGTATGTATTCGCCGGAGGACGAGGTACAGCTTACTTATGTTAAGGCGGGGCTTCTTACCGCTGTTTTAATAAATTCAGGCGCGGCGGATTTTGTTGTTACAGGATGTGGTACCGGAGAGGGCGCTATGCTCGCCTGCAACTCTTTCCCGAAGGTGTTATGCGGACTTATTATTGACCCGTCAGATGCTTATATGTTTGGTCAGATTAATAACGGAAACGCTATCGCTATGCCTTATGCCAAAGGTTTCGGCTGGGGCGCGGAACTTAATCTCCGATATATTTTTAAAAATCTTTTCGAAGGCGAAAGAGGACTTGGATATCCGAGAGAGCGTGCCGTTCCCGAACAGGCTAACAAAAAAATTCTTGATGAGATTAAGGAAATTACTCATACGGATATTATGACTATTCTTGAAAAAATTGACCAGAAATTCCTTAAAGAAACCGTAAGCGGCACTAAGTTTCAGGAATATTTCTTTGCTAACTGCAAAAATGATGAGATTGCCCGATATATTAAGGAAGTTTTGAAATAAGAGTGCTGATGAAAGCACACTACTGAAATAAGAGAAACGAGCGGAAGACTATTTTTTAGTTTTCCGCTCGTTTCTTTAACAGACTTCTTTGAATTGCGCGGTATTTCCTATATTGAAAATACTATGCTTGAAACATAAGACGCTAATATCGCTAAGGCAAGTATTATTGAAATTGACGTTTTCTTTTTGAGTTTAAGTATTATAATCGAAAGTATTGAAGATATTATACCGAAGATTATTAACACTATTGAGCCGGTGTTCGCTTTTGTAACCGCCGTAAAATCAACCGCGTCTCCGTAAGTATTGTATATACTGCCTTTTTTGTAAAGAAGGTCGCCGAGACAAAGCACCGTAAAATTAAAAAGATTGCTTCCGGTTATATTTCCTATTGAGGCGTTGAAATTTTTAAGACGTACAAGATTTATAGAGGAGGCAAGCTCAGGCAGGGAGGTCGCTATCCCAAGAAATATCGCTCCGGCAACTGTCTTTCCTAATGCCAGCCTTTCGGAAAGAGAATTCGTTACTTGCGTCAACAGTATACTTATTATGACAAGTATAACCGCAAACAGTATAAAACGTATGGTAATTTGTTTTACGGTTAAAGAAAGCGTGTTTTTTTCGTCGTCGGCTGAGACGTCATCATTTTTTACTGTTTTAAGGTTTATAATATATAAAAGTATTATTAATATTGAGATGATATTTATTCTTGTGATTATAATTGGTATAGTATAATTTTCGGGAATATATATTCCAATCAGGGACAAGATAAACATTATTATTGTAAATATTAATGTTTTGTTATGGGTTTCTGAAATTTCAGCGTTACGGAAGGCTTTCGCGGCGATAAGCACGCAAACGGCTATTATCGTAAAGTTAAAAATATTGCTTCCGTATACGTTCCCTTGCACAAGTTCTGACTGATTAAGTATACACACCGCTGTGATACTTGTGAAAAGCTCAGGCAGAGAGGTGACGGCGGCAAGTATCACTCCGCCTATAAAAGCTCCCGAAAGATTGGTTTTTTTATCAAGAGCGTCTACATATTTTGAGAGATAAACCGAAGCGATTACAACTATTGCCGACAGAATTATGTAGAGCGTAAATAAAAGCGACAGGTTTTCGGGATTTAAAAAAATGTTAAAATTCATAAGTACTCCTCCTCTTTATTTTTTATTATTTTTTCCTTTGGTGATTTTTATTCATATTTCATAAAAAGAATTATGCGGTATTTTATTTATAGCAATCCACAGAATTTTCAGGACAAAATAATAAAATAATTGTTGAATAGACTTCTTTCGAAACTTCATGACAATAGAAGTATCGTAAAAAAATTATTTTTATTATCCTTTGTGCGGTGTTTCCTTAAATATTTCTTAACGCTTTCGGCGTTTAAAAAGCAAAACGCCTTTCGCTATAGGAAAACAGTGAAAGTTTAACATTTTTTTATACTGTAGTCGGCGGAACTGCCACTCTGATACGGCGACATTTAATTATTGACTATATTATCATTTGAGCAGTATGTCCTTAAAGTTTCTTACTATAGATACAGCAGCTATAAGAATTTATCATAGGCTCTTTAAATTTATGCAGGTTTTTAATTTCCTATTTACTTTTTTGTATTAATGGTATAAAATTTATATGAGAGAAAATTTGTTTTTGGTTAAATTACATGACACGGTCGTTTCATAAATTTTTTACTCATAGAAAACATACTTTATATTAAGTTTAGAAGAATACAATTAGGATAAATTAAATTAATAATTTTAATT
>CAYLJL010000112.1:0-6155 GCA_964384005.1 uncultured Lachnospiraceae bacterium
TAAACGCCGGCAGCGCAAGGAAATATTGAATAAAATGTTTTTCTTTTCTCCATTTATTCCAGAATTTCTGTAAGCATATATTTATTGTAAAACCAATATAGAATTTTTGCAACTGAAATTTGTAAAATATTATGTTCGCAATGAAACAATAAAAGAATGAACAGAAAAGTTTTAATCTGGTCTACGGAAATTACAACGTTTCCGAAATTTATGTAAGTGGCGTTTCTATGTATAAAAGGCGTCTTTATACATGACGAGCGGAAGGCTGAAAAAGCAGCCTTCCGCTCGGTTTCTGATTTCTGAATTTAAAGATTACCGGATTTTTTTCAAAACTTTACGGCAATTCCTTAGTTACGAAAAAGTTTACTGTTGTGTGTTATTCTGTTTTATTCCGCAATTCGGGCAGAAATCGCTTCCTTCAGGCAAAGGAGTATTACAGTTTTTACAGTTTTTCTGCAAAGAAACCTTCTGAGCCTGATTCTGGTTTTCTGAGGAGGGCTGAGGAGTTTTGTTAGCTTCAATATAATTAGCCGCGCGGTCAGCAACCTTATTCTTCAAGGAATCAAAAGCGGAATATCCTCCCTCAAAAGTGTTGTCATTATCTAAACTTTCGGGGTCAATTAATTTTTTTCTTATATCTCCCGTGTTTTTGAAAAGCATAATGAAAACAAGGGAATATTCAAAGAGAATTCTTAGTATTATGTTTCCGAGAATTATAACTAAAAGCCCGGCTAAGAACAAGCTGACCTCAGAGAAGCCGTAAAAGAACATTACAACGCCTACAACCGTAATAGTTATGGCCGACGCCATATAAATTATTTTACAAAAAGCTTCAATAAAAAGAATTCGGAAGCTTAAAAAGTTATAAAGCCAGTTTTTAAAACCTGTAAGTTTCTTCTCATTTTTAGGGTTAAGAAAAATGAAATAAACAAATATAGCGGCGATAATCGCTATAACGAAGATAATGGTTGAGACTGTGTTAAGATTTTCCGCAAGACTATACGCGGCGGGACGTGAATAACTTGAATAACTATAGCTGCGCATATTATGTATACCTCCTTATAAATAAGTAATTCAGGGAACTCTGAGAAAATACCGCAAAAGGAAGTAAAAAAATTTCGGAAGTCAAACGGTATTTTCATAATTAACTCAAAATTATAGTAAACGACATTGATTTGTTTGCTGTAAAAATAATTTTTAAGTCGAAAAGTTCCACCCATACTATTATTTTATAATAATAGTACACAAAAAATGCAATTTTGTCAATATATTTTATCGGCATATCACGGAAATTGATTTGCGTGTCGGCATATAAACAGCGGGATTATAGCAATCCGCAGAATTTTCAAGGCAAAACAATAAAATAATTGTTGAATATATCAGATTTTTTATAATTTATCCAATCTCATTATTTTATTGTTTTTCCATAATGAGATTTACGAAGGCGGGGAAAATAAGAACTAACATAAAAAACCATCCCGGCATAATACCGAAAATGGTTTTTTTAAATACTGTAATCATAAATATAAATTATAATAATACATATACAAAAAAAGAAAAGGAATATATTGTTATAGAGTCATATTTAAAAAAATAACACTACGAAAACATTACACTAAAAAGGATACAGATTACAGTATCAAATGCCCGGAACCGGAATCGAACCGGTACGGGATTAACTCCCGCAGGATTTTAAGTCCTGTGCGTCTGCCAGTTCCGCCACCCGGGCAAAATGGGAACAATAGGGCTCGAACCTATGACCCTCTGCTTGTAAGGCAGATGCTCTCCCAACTGAGCTATGCTCCCGAAAGACGACTCAAAAGGGGCTCGAACCCTCGACCTCTGGCGTGACAGGCCAGCGCTCTAACCAACTGAGCTATTGAGCCGTATATAAACCAAATCAAGGAAAAACAAACCAACATTTCCCTGACGACTTTTATATTATACAACCTAAAGAAATTAATGTCAAGGTTTTTTTTGAAAAATATTGAAAGGATTTTTATGGAAAGACGGGTTATATATGAAAATGCCATATTTGCGGGAACCGCAAGTGTTTTTTGCGGTTCTCAAAAAATTAAAATCAAGGGCTCTGTCCGTACCCGCAAGCCTTTTAGTGCCGCAAAGAAGCGCGGGCGGGGAAGCCGACTTTTGCGAAGCAAAAGCACTGACCCAAAGGCTTGACCTGAACTTTATTTCGGCTACGCCGCAAAAATTGATTTCTGTGAAATAAAGCATAAATTATTTGACAAAAAAATATATTTTATGTATAATATTGTTAAAGTAAAATAAATAAATAAAGAAGGAAGGGGTAAAAATGGAACATACAGCTATGATGTATTTTTCTGAATTTGTAGGAAGTCTTATTTTTCTTTTGGGCGGTTATGGATATATGTGTAATATATCCTTGAAAAAAACGCTTGTTTCTACTCTTAATTATATTGAACTTGTTTTCGCGTGGAGTCTTGCCGTAGGGTTTGCCTTGTGTGTGGCGGTTATTATGGGCGGACCGGCGTATCTTAATCCGGGCGTTGTTTTCGGGAATGTTGTCTGGGGCGCTCTTGGCGCGGGAGACGCTCTTATGTACTTACTTATGGAATTTCTTGGCGCCGGAGCGGCTATGATTATATGTATGATTTTCTTCTGGGATTCATTCAAGGAGTCAAAGGGGATGTCAAAAAGAGGTATTTTTTCGGCTTATCCGGTACAGAAAAATATGCCGTTGAACTGTATTCAGGAGATTCTGGCAACATTTATGTTCTTGTTCCTTGTGTTTGCCTGTATAAAAGGTACCACGGAAAGCGGGGCGGCTTTACAGATTGGCGTTATAGGTTTTGCTTCGGTGGCTATTCTGGCGCTTACTCTTAACAGCACGGGGTTCAGTATGAACGCTATGCGCTCATTTTTCTCAAGTATCTGGTTTGCTATACTTCCTTTCCCGAATAAGGACGGGGAAAAGCCTGATTGGGTTTATCAATTTGTTGTAAACTTTATTTTCTCATCAATCGGCGGTATTCTGGCGGTAAGTGCTATTAATCTTATATTTTCCTGAAAGTTGAATTGATATTGAATTTGTGTTTTTAATATGTTAAAAGGGGCGGATTTACAGGATTTACAATCCGCCCCTTTTTTAATTCTTTTTTCAGTTTTTCTTTCTTCTTATGGCAAAGCTTATTTCTTTTGTGAGCTTATACAAAACCATATTAAATACCATAAGTATAAACACAAAAAGCAATACAATAAATGTATTTGGTATTAAATAACCGTTGCTTGTGATAATTTTTGACGATTCGTTTATAGGCATGGGCACAAGAATTATTATTGCCCCCCCTAAAAACAAAACGGTCAGAAAAAAAGATACGCCTATAAAAATCCAGTGTCTTTTTACCGCGCCGGATTTATTTCTGAATTTACGGCAGAATATATAAATTGCCTGTGAAATCACAATAGAAATAATAATATCATAGGTTAAATGAAAAAATGAGCTGATATTGAATTTTTCTATCAGTAAAACAAGTCCCATCTGGAAAATAAACAAAAATACAAGAGCGCCTATTATTGGGATAAACAGTTCGGTATATTCTCTTTTAAGTTTTATTAATTTTCCCACAAAGCACAAAATCACAACCGAAACGGGTGAAATGAGAAGGGCAAGAATGAGGTACAGGACTATATCGGTCATATAAACACCTCCCTGTTATAGCAATCTGCAAAAAACTTTTTTAATTTATCGGATTTTTTTAAAGCCTGTTTTTATTGTTTCGCTTTAATTTAAACTTTTAATTATAGTCTCTTTTATAGTGTTCATTTCCTCGTCGCTTAATTTAATGCCCCCTTGATTTAACTTAACTTTATCATCTTTTTTTCTCGGAATGACGTGTATATGAAAATGATTTACTGTCTGTCCCGCTGTTTCGCCGTTGTTCTGCAAAATGTTCACTCCGTCGGCAAGAGCGGCGCTCTTTAACGCTGACGCCGTTTTTTTGGCGGCGGAAAAGGCTTCTTTCAAAAGCTCCTCGTCTATCTCAAAAATATTTTCGGCGTGGGTTTTCGGCAGAACAAGACAATGTCCCGGATTTGCCGGAGCTATATCAAGAATTATTCTTAAATTCTCGTTTTCATATACGGTATTTGACGGTATTTCTCCCGCTGCTATTTTACAAAAAATACAATCACTCATTTTTTTATCCTCCAATTTATCTGTAATTTTATTCAAAATATTCTTTGTGCCAAACTAAAAACATATAAATTGTCCATATTTTCCTGCTGAAGTCACCTTTTCCCTTTTTATGTTTTTCGAGAAAACTGACAATCTTTTCTGTATTAAAATATTTTTCCGCCGTTTCTGACGTGAACGCTTTTTTTACAATATTAAAGTATTTTTCCTCTTTAAGCCATATTCTTATGGGTACGGGAAAGCCTAATTTTTTCTTGTTAGCCACAATTTCGGGAAGGCGGTCTTTAGCGGCAAGGCGAAAGGCGTATTTTGTCGACACTCTGTTCACACGGAAGTCGGAGCGTATTTCCGAGGCGACCTTAAAAACCTCTTTATCCAAAAAAGGCACACGGACTTCCAGAGAGTTCGCCATACTCATTTTATCCGCCTTTAAAAGTATATCCCCCACAAGCCAGAAATTCATATCTATGAACTGCATTTTTGTTATATCGTCTTTATCCTTTACCAAGTCGTAAAAAGGCTTTGTAAGTTCCGTGGGGTCATATTTTCCTGTCGGATTTTTCAGGATTTCCTCCCGTTCCGCTTTTGTGAACATATAGGCGTTTCCTATAAATCTTTCCTCAACATCTTTCGACGCTCTTATAAAAAAGTTTTTGCCTTTAAAGGAAAATGGAATTATTTTTACACACAGAGCTAAAAATTTTCTTAAAAATTTCGGCAGGCAGGTCACTAAGGACAAATCCATAGGCTCTCTGTAAATATTATATCCCCCGAAAAATTCATCGGCCCCCTCCCCCGACAAGGCGACTTTTACGTATTTTGAGGCGAGGTTGCTTACAAAATAAAGGGCTACGGCGGAAGGGTCTGCCAACGGCTCATCCATATGGTACTGAACTTTCGGAAGCACGTCCCAGTATTCTTCGGTAGTTATTGTTTTATTACAGTTATCCACCCCTATTTCGCCGGAAAGCTTCTGAGCGTATCCTATTTCGTTATATTTATCGTAATCAAAGCCTACCGTAAAAGTTTTATCACCGTTAAAAGAAGCGGCAACATAGCTTGAGTCGACTCCGCTTGACAAAAAAGAACCAACCTCAACGTCGCTTATTTTATGAGCGGAAACGGAATTCTGCAAAACGTCGTCAACCTCTGTCACCACGTTATGGAGGCTTTTTTCATAATCACCCTTTGAAAACATCGGATTGAAATATCTTTCCGTTTTTACCTCGCCGTTTTTAAATGTCAGGAAATGCCCGGGCATAAGCTTATATACTCCTTTGAAAAAGGTTTCCTCAAGCACCGAATACTGAAATGTAAGATAATTCTCAAGAGCGGACGTATTTACCTCTTTTCTGAATTCGGGATATTCAAGAAAGCTTTTTATTTCTGAGCCGAAAAGAATATTTCCGTTTATGTTCGCGTAGTAAAAAGGTTTTATGCCGAAAAAATCCCTCGCCGCGAAAAAACTGTCATCTTTTTTATCATATATGGCGAAAGCGAACATCCCTCGTATGTCTTTTAACATATCCCGCCCCTTTTCCTCATAGAGATGAACGAGAACCTCCGTATCGGAGCGGGTTTTGAAAATATGCCCCTTTTTTATGAGCGTTTCCCTTAAATCCTGATAATTATATATTTCCCCGTTGAACACAATCACAATAGAGTTATCCTCGTTATACATAGGCTGCGAGCCGTCGGCAAGGTCTATTATGCTTAACCTGCGGAAACCCATTGTTATTTTATCGTCAATATGAATGCCCTCGCTGTCGGGCCCTCTATGAATTATTTTATTCATCATTTTTTTTATTGTATTTTCTCTGTCCTGTATACTTCCGGTAAATCCGCAGAAACCGCACATAATTCAAACCTCCGAATTGTCTCCTTTTGTTTGTTTTTTATTGTTTTAACATAAATTATAAGTAAACAAAATAAATTCGTTTACTCAGCGTGTCGAAAAAGTCGACACGCTTGCAGGAAATGC
>CAYLJL010000113.1:0-3358 GCA_964384005.1 uncultured Lachnospiraceae bacterium
GTTCTTTTTCACTATCTTCGGGAATTTTTTCCGGAAAGTCTCCCCATAAAGTCGGGTCGTCTATATCTATATTACCTTCGGCTTCTTCTGATTCGACAGGAAGTAAATTTACATTTTGCAGCGCGAGAGTATCCGCAAAAATTTGAATACCGTTAATTTCTGTAGGGATGAAACCTACAGCGGATATGGTTACATTATATGTCGCGAAAGGTTTTGGCATATCGGGACTAAGAGAATAGTCTATCGGAGGCGCTTCTAAAGATATAATTTCTGTCTGACCCGATACATCTGTAACAAATGAATTTTCACCGTCAGGCAACTCTGAAAACGTGATTTTCGCATTTTCTATAGGTATTGCGATAGATGTGTCATATACACCTATTTTTAAACCACCTCGTTGTGTCTGCATAGTTTTCACTTAATATTACCACCTTGTTTTGTTTATAATACTATTTTATTTTACATAGCTTGTTATTGTTCAGTAAATAAAAGGAAATACAGCACAAAAGATAATAAAAATAATTTTTTAGATTAGACTTCTTTCAAAACTATGAAATTAAATCAATCTAATATGAAGTTTCAAAAGAAGTCTGTTTAAAATATTCGTTATCATGTTATTTTTTTAACTATTTTTATTTTTTAGTTTGTCAGTGTTTTCAAAATTAAATTATAATATAGCAATCCGCAGAATCCTCAAGGCAAAACAATAAAATAATTGTTGAATATAATGTAGTATTTCTGTTTCAACGTATATGAAAATATCACGTTTGTTATATTTAAGGAATTATTTTGTTGTTTTGATATAGCTTGTTTTTTACGTTTCGCACACAAAAAAGCGCAAAATCTTTATTTTAAGAACTTACGCTTTTTTGATAAATTAAAGTCTATTGAATTTACGAATAATTAAACTACAGAATTAAACCGTAACACGGTTTTTAGAATTACTTTTATATTTTATTTGTACAAGTTACTATAGTTTTATTTATCCTTTTTTTCCTCATCGGAAGAATGAGAAATCGTTAAATTAGGCTCTTTATTTCCTATAATCTCAGATTTTCTGACAGGTATTCTGACTCCTTTATTTGTACCGAACTCAACAACAAAAACCTGGTCAGCTATATCTACGACTTTTCCATAAAATCCACTTGAAGTCATAACCCAGTCACCTGTTTGAATAGAGCTTTGAATATTAACAAGTTCTTTTTCTTTTTTCTTCTGAGGTCTTATAGCGAAGAAATAAAATAAGGCTATCAAACCGACGATATAAATGGCTATACCCATAATTCCAATTCCCCCGGGAGTCTCCGTGGTTGTGGCATTGACAGACGCCGTACCTGTTTCGGTGGTTACATTATCATTTTCAACCTGAGTCTGTTCCTGAGTTTTATTTCCTACTATGGTTTCGTCGCCCATATCAATCGAATAATCATCCAAAAAAACAGTAAAATCAGATAAATCCATAATCACATCTCCTAATCTTAATTATAAGAAAAAAGTTAAGTATTAACAAAAAATTTGAACAAAACCATTTTTTATTAAAGCTTATCAATTTTTTATTGTTACTTCAACATCAACATATTTATATATTATATATAAATAATTCGTTTAAGTCAAGGAAAATATAAATTTAAGCGTAAAATCCTAAATTGCAATATAAATTGTCCCATTTTCGGAAAATTCTTCCGTAATTTTATTGTTTTGCTATAATTTATTATATAATCAGACACTATTCATCCCAGCTGTGTCTGTGTAAATTTCCCCCGATAAGAAAATTATCAAAATTATTCTGCCTTAAAGCCTCATACAAGATTATCGCGACCGAATTGGACAAATTTAAAGAACGGTATTGTTTAAGCATAGGAATTCTTATGCAATCCTCTTTGTATCTCAAAAGAATTTCTTCGGGAATACCGGCGCTTTCCTTACCGAACATAATAAAACAATCTTTTTCAAATTTAACGTCGGTATAAGCCTTTTTCGCTTTTGTAGTCGCCATAAAAATATGGGCGTTCGTATTTTCGGAAATAAAATGCTCAAAATTATCATAACATTTTAAATTAAGCTCCTGCCAATAATCAAGTCCCGACCTTCTGACAGATTTTTCCTCAATATCAAATCCCAAAGGCTTTATAAGGTGAAGAACGGTACCTGTCGCAACGCAGGTTCTGCCGATATTACCAGTGTTCTGGGGTATTTCCGGTTCAAGTAAAACAATATTCATAATAAATCAACCTCTGAAAATAATCTGAAAATTTTACAATTTACTATATATGTGCGGCACTGAACATATTGCCGCGTAAGTATCTGGCGAAGCCTGATAGAATCCGGCGGGTTTTAACGGGAAAATATACAATAATAATATCATATTCGCGGTATTATTACAAGGACTATATGATTTTTCCATAACATTCGGGCCGTCTGTCTCTGAAAATCCCCCAGCTCATTTTCATATCTCTTATTTTATCCAAATCAATTTCACTGTATAATATTTCTTCTTTATCTCTTGAGGCGCAGCATACAATTTCACCTGTTTCGTCGGTTATAAAAGAAGAACCGTAGAACATTAAAGAAGAAGCCTGCATATTATTTTCCTCACAAGGGAATACTCTTTCTTCTCCGATTCGGTTAGCCGCCACAACAGGTATGATGTTAGCCGCTGAATGACCCTGCATACACCTTCTCCAATGAGGCATACTGTCGTAGTCCAAAACGGGTTCGGAACCGATGGCGGTAGGATAAAAAATGATTTCCGCACCCATGAGCGCCATGGTTCTTGCGCATTCGGGAAACCATTGATCCCAGCATATTCCAATTCCTATTTTACCATACTTTGTATCCCATACTTTAAAACCGGTATTTCCGGGAGTAAAATAAAATTTTTCCTGATAAAAATGGTCGTCGGGAATATGAGTTTTCCTGTAAACTCCCAGAATATCTCCGTCAGAGTCGATAACGGCGACGGAATTATACAGAACATTTATATCTTTTTCATAAAAGCTTACGGGTATTACTATATCGAATTTTTTCGCGATGTTTTTAAGCCTTTTTATTGCTTCGTTTTCTGAAGTGGATTTCGCGAGGTTATAATTTTCGTATTTTCTTTCCTGACAGAAATAAAGATTTTCAAAAAGCTCCGGAAGAAGAACAATATTAGCTTCGTTTTTAGCGGCTTCTTCGACCATTCTGACCGCCTTCTCAATATTTTTACCGCTTTCTTTCTCACATTTTATCTGAATCGCGGCAACTTTGACTTTTCTCATATTAATAACACCCTTTCTTGTTGAAATTATAAAGGAAAGACCTTATATAGTCAATTAACTTGAAAAATGAATAAGTTCGGCGGTCAGAAATCCTTTTC
>CAYLJL010000113.1:3368-6132 GCA_964384005.1 uncultured Lachnospiraceae bacterium
AAAAGGTAATTTTTTATTGTTTCGTACTAAAGATTTTGCGACTCGCTGTAAATAGAATTGCAGCGGCGCTTTTTAAACATTGGAATTTGCTGAGTTATGCAATGAATATTTCCTCCGCCTATTAAAATATCTCTCGTGTAAATCTGAATAACTTCTCTGTCTTTAAAAATATTCTGAAGAATTTTTTTTGCTTTCCCGTCATTTTCATCATTAAATCCGGGCATAATAACGGCGTCGTTTGATATATAGAAATTTACGTAAGAAGCGGCAAGTCTTTCATTAGTTGTTCTTGTAGGCTCTCCGTTAAAATTAATAAGACCGTCACATTCATAATCTGTCATAAAAATGGGGTTGGGTTGAGGAATTTTGTGTATTTTAAATTTTCTTCCTTTCGCGTCCGTTTCTTTTGACAGAATATCAAAGCTTTCTTTTGACATTTTATACTGAGGGTCGTTTTTATCGTCACACCACGCTAAAATTATTTCTCCGGGGGCGGCAAAAGCGCATATATTGTCAATATGTTCGTTGGTTTCGTCATTATATATACCTCTTTTAAGCCATATAACTTTTTCCGCTCCGAGAGAATTTTTCAGTTTTTCCTCAATTTCATTTTTTGTCATTTCGGGATTTCTTCCCTTGCTCAGAAGGCAGGCTTCCGTTGTAATAACAGTGCCTTCTCCGTCAACGTGAATTGACCCGCCCTCTAAAACAAAATCCTGAATATTGTAAACGTCAATGTCGTATAAATCACATATTTTTTTCGCCATTTTATTATCTTTGTCCCAGGGAAAGTACAATCCGTCCACAAGCCCGCCCCAAGCGTTGAAATACCAGTCCGCTCCCCGGATTACCCCATCTTTGTTTATGAGAAAAGTAGGGGCGTAATCCCTTGCCCATGAATCGTTGCTTGACATTTCAACTACTCTTATATAATCGGGAAGCGTCTCCCTTGCTGTATCATAAGCTGAATCGCTCGCGATAACGGTAACTTTTTCCGAACGGGCAATAGCTTTTGCTACCTCAGCAAAGGCTTTTCTCGCCATGACCGCTCCATATTGCCACGAATCTTGTCTCTCGGGCCAGATTATAAGACAGCCATAATGCTTCTCAAATTCGGCGGGCATAAAAAAACCGTCGTTTTTAGGAACTGAATTTAAAATTTTCATTTTTTCCTCCGAAATATATTTTTGTAATTTTTTGTTATCAGACTTCTTTCGAAACTTCATATAGGTAAAAATGCCGTTTCAAAAAAATATTTCCTTTAATGCTTCTTATAGGCAATCAACTTAAAAATAAACAAGTTCGGCGGATGAAAGGATTTTCAGCCCGCTTCTTTTTTCTCATTTTCAAGTTGATTGACTATAACGCTTCCGGCGTTTGCGCCGCAAAAGCGCTGACCATTGAATAAAATATTTTATCGGATTGATTTAATTTCATAGTTTCGAAAGAAATCTGTTATAGCAAATTACAGCAATTCGCAAAATTTTCAGCGACTTGCTATAATATACATTCTTTTATTGTTTCGCTTTAATCAATATTTCCTTAATTTTATAATAATATATTTTTTTTTAAAATACAAACTATATTTATTGAAATTTTTATTAATACTAAACACCGTTTAATCTGCGGATAAAAATTGACTTACGCCGCGCAGGGCAAATTTTCAGCGCGCAGGCAGTGTTAAAAAATTCTGAGTAAATCGAATTGTTATCAATCTTTAAAACGGTGTTTGGTATAACGTTGATTAATGATTGCGGCGGCGCTTTAATTTCCGCTTAATTATACGGCGTTTTAAAAATTTCAAGTTGAGTGAAAAGCCGTTTGTCTGGTTTTTCCTCGTTTAAAAAAGCTCTGATTAATTATAGAGAAACAATAAAAGAATGCATATTATAGCAAGCCGCTGAAAATTTTGCTGATTGCTATAATTGGCGATTTTATAAAATCAATTCAAGAAGGAAGGGAATTAAATTGTTTAAGCATGAAAAACAGCTTTTAAGAGAGGTAAAAATTGAAAAAGCTAACCCTCAGTACGCCGCTCTTTTACATGAGCAATTAGGCGGAGGAAACGGGGAGTTAAAAGCGGCGATGCAGTATATGTCACAAAGCTTCAGAATAAAAGACAAGGAAATAAAAGATTTGTTTATGGACATCGCGGCGGAAGAATTAAGTCATATGGAAATGGTCGCTCAGACGATAAATCTTCTTAACGGTCACGAGGTTGATTATGAGAAGACTTACTCGGGGGAAATTGAGACTCATGTGATTTTAGGGTTAAATCCCGGACTTATAAACGCTTCGGGACATTCGTGGACGGCGGATTATGTTACGGTGACCGGAGACCTCTGCGCCGACCTTCTGTCAAATATAGCGTCTGAACAAAGGGCTAAGGTCGTTTATGAGTACCTTTATCGACAAATAAACGACAAGTATGTACGGGAAACAATAGATTTTCTCCTGAATCGTGAGGAAGCCCATAACGCTATGTTCAGGGAAGCTTTTAATAAAGTTCAGGACAGCGGTTCTAATAAAGATTTCGGCGTGACAAGGGATTCGACTCTTTATTTTAACTTATCATCTCCGTCGCCGAAAGAAAATAACCTTGAAAAAATTGACGGACGACCTGTCTGCTTTTCGGGAAAAAATTAAAATCTAAGGAAATATCCGCAAATTGAAAAATTAGTTTTATTTTCCTTTATGCGGTGTTTCCCTGAAGTAATATTATGATGCAATGTTAATGTTTCCGTCTTTTGCAGGCGGATATTTA
>CAYLJL010000114.1:0-6109 GCA_964384005.1 uncultured Lachnospiraceae bacterium
GCCTCTTGAGACAATGTTCATAAGCCTGCCGTTTTCCTTAAATTTTTTAGCGGTATTCTTGTTTATTCCTACGTGAATTGTCTGAAAATCAACGCCGTCTTTGGCGTGCGCCTCGACAACCTCAAGAAATTCCTCAGCGGTAATATCCTGAAGTTTTTTATGGTGGTATCCTATAACGTCATACATAGGAACGGTACCGACCATAGCGCCTGATTCCGCAATGAGTCTTTGCCTGAAATCCTTAGTCTTTCCATAAGAGCTGAGGTCCATAATAGCCTCCGCTTTCATATCAAGAGCCGTTTTCACTTTTTCCATTTCCTTGTCAATATTGGCGCAGTCCTTTGAAATACCAAGATTCACATTGATTTTTGTCCGCATACCTTCTCCGACCGCTTCAGGGTCAAGATTTTTATGATTTTTATTAGCCGGAATAATAACCCTGCCCTTCGCGATAAGGTCTTTAAGTGCCTCAACGTCAATATTTTCTTTTTCAGAAACAATCTCCATCTCTTTAGTTGTAATACCTTTTTTTGCGGCGTCCATTTGAGTTGTATACATATTAATCCTCCTAAAAAAATAAAAAAGCTTTAATTTTAAGCAAAAGCCTAAAAGAAAAGCCCATAATTCTAATTGTAATAAATAAGCTGAAAGCAAATAAAAAAATTTTTATTTACAATTAAGCTTTTAGAATATTAAAATAAGACTTCCCTTCGATAGCATTATCTATATCAGGTCAAAGGGTATAATCTCAGCGAAAATGCACCCCCGTCATAAGTAAAACCTATAATTATTATACCTCCGTAAGCAATAATAATCAATACTTTTTTTACAATTTTAATATATGTGGCGCCTCACAATTATATGAACCGAATAAATTCGTTTCCTTTTTATAGCTTTGACTAAAATTATCCGTAGTTTCGCCAAAATCTTTAGCTTCCTGACCGGCCTTGCCGCGGAAAAGCTCATCACAAACCCATTTTATTGAGTTGCAAGGTATTTTCTTTTATTTAAAGCATATAAAAATTAAACTTCTCCGAAACCTTCTTGTACATAGGCGCTGAAACGCCGTTTTCCTTAGCCATTCTTACAACGGTAAAAATAAGACCGTCCATTTCGGACTCATGGCCCCGTTCAATATCCTTTTGCATAGAAGAAGTAACGTTAGGCAGAACAGACTCTAAAATATTAATATTTTTTTCAATAATATCGTTGCCCAAATCAATTCCCATTGCCTTTCCGACCTCTATAACCTCTTTCATAAGAGTAATAAATATATCTCTTTTCTCACCCGGGACCTGAAGTTCCCCCGCATTCGCGTCAAGATAAGCACAAGCGGCTGACATAGGGGAAACATAAGAAAACTTTTTAAAAACATCTCTTTGTATATTATCGGAAACAGACGCCTCTATTCCGCTTTCAATAAGGTCATTGGTAATCTGATTTATAACGTCGTTCCATTTATAGCCCTCATTTTTCTTTAAATCATGTTTTCTGAAACCGTAAATCATACGAAAGATATTGCTTCTCATAGTAATCTCACCATAATGGGAGATATCGGAAGAAATATATATACAGCCGCCGAGAGAAAGAACTTTAGGCACTTTTTTAGCAATCTTGGTGGCAAATCCAAAAACATTGGTAATAGGTATAACAACAGTACCGTCATGAGAAACTCTTTCAATAAAAGGGATAAGCTTGTCGATAGAATAGCATTTTACACATACAAAAATAACATCAGCTTTTTCGTCATACAGGTGTGTATCTGAAATCACAGGATTTTTTATATGAATTTTTCCCATTTGAGGCGAAAGTATAAAAAGCCCTTTTTGCTCAATAGCCTCAAGATGTTTTCCTCTTGCGATAAAAGCGACGTCTTTGCCCTTATTTGCGAGAAAACCGCCTATACAAGCTCCCGTTCCCCCTGTTCCGACAATTAGATACTTTAAATTCATAAAAACAATTTTCCTCCCTCCGATAGAAATCAATATATTTTCGTATTCAAATAAATTATAGGAAACGAATTTATCCTGTGATTAAAAATCATTATATATATAACCCTTCAACAAGCATTTTATCAGCGTAATATGTAAAATATAGTAAACAACCTTATAACAAAACAATAAAACAACGTAATAAGCAAAGCGTAAAAATCCGATATATTCAACAATTATTTTGTTGTTTTACCCTGAAAATTCTGAGGATTGATATAATTAGTTTACTTTCCTCCGTAAAAAAGACTAATATTGTTTATTATAACAAAATTTCGCGTAAAACACAAGAAATATATTCCCAAAAATTCAGGAAATAAATTTGATAAAAATAATCAGGCGTGTCGACAAAGCCGGCACGCCGAAGCGGGACAAAAAGTCCCGCGTATAACCGACAAAACCCTGTTATATAGTCAATCAACTTGAAAATGAGAAAAAGGAGGATTTTCAGCCGCCGAACTTGTTCATTTTTTAAGTTGATTGACTATAACCTTTCACTTTCAGCTCTCGCTTTAAGCCTTTCCCAGCGTCTGTCAATCTCTCTTTGAATTTCCTCGACGGTCTCCTTAAACTCGTCGCCTTTAAGATGCTTTGTGCGTCCCATCATTGAAAGCCATTCCAGAACATTTACTTTATTATTTTTATTTTCGGGATTATAATTAATTGTCGTAATCCCCCTTTCAACCTCATACAGCGGGTGATAACAACAATCTACCGCTTTAGCGATAACATCTTTTTCATATCTCGGCTCATCATTCCAGTTAAGCGGACAAGCGGATAAACATTTTATATATGCCATACCTTCTTTTTTAGCGTATTCCTGGGCTTTTTTAGCCTTTTTAATAAAATCGGCCGGATGGCTTTCCGCGGCTGTCGCCACATAAGGAATATTAGCCGCCGCGAAAATCTGCGGGTTGTCCTTGTGGAAAGTCAGCTTACCCTTTTCAAATTTACCCACATGACTTGTTGAGCTTTTCGCCCCCTTTGGAGTGGAATAAGACTGCTGATATCCCGTATTCATATACCCGCCGTTATCATATTCCAATATAATCATGCCATGACCTCTAAGCCCCGCGCCGATAGCGGAGCCAAGCCCGATATCCAGACCGCCGTCGCCGGAAACCATAATAAAAGTAACGTCCTCGTCCGGAATTTCCCCTCTTTTAACCTTTTGGTTATAAGCCTCAAGAACGCCCGAGAGAGTCGCCGCTCCGCTTTGGAACAAGTTGTGTATATAATTCACTTTAAAAGATGTTTTGGGATAAGCTGTCGTAACGACCATACCACAGCCTGTATGGAACAGTAAAACAACATTTCCGGAAATACCTTTTAAAAATATATTTAAGTTAATAAAAATTCCGCATCCGGGACAAGCGCCGTGTCCCGGGGCTATACGTCTTGGCATTTCAAGGCTTTCCCTGATATTTCCCCCCGAAACTGTTATATTTCCGTTTTCGTCAAAGGAAGCGGAAACATTTCCGGGAGAAGCTTCTTCTTTAGTAATAGGCGAAAAATATCTCAAATTCTTTTCTCCCGAACCGACATATTTGTTTATATAGTCAAATTTCAGAACCTCCTCGAAATTTAAAGCCTTTAAAGCGTCCTCAAAAATCTTTTCGGCGTCCTCAACATAAAAATCACAGCCGCCGATACCGTAAACACGGCTTAAAACCCTGGCGTCGGAATCGCAGTCTTTCAAAAGCGCCTTGACCTCTATGGATAAATTTCCCCCCGCCGCGCCATAGCTGTCCTGTCTGTCGCACACAACGACAACTTTGGCGTTTTTAATCACCTCATAAATTTCCGTAACCGCCCACGGTCTTAAAACGCTTACGGTTGCTACTCCGACCTTAAAACCTTTTTGTCTTAAATTATCCACAGCGTCCTTTGCCGTATCATAGGCGGAACCTAAAATAAAAATAATAGCGTCGGCGTCTTTCGCCATATATCCCTTGCAAATATGATAGCGTCTTCCGGAGATATCGCAATATTCCTCAAAAATCTGAGGAATTAAGGATTTTGCCTTTTCCATAGCGATATGGAGCTGATATTTGTTGTTTGTAAGGTCAGGCTCGTTCATATAAGAACCGATAGTAACGGGATTTTCAAAATCAAATACCGTAACAGGCGGGTCATATTCTCCAAGAAAGTTCAGAACGTCGTCATCTTTTTCAAATACGGACGCTTTTCTTTTCTGATGACTGGTAAAAAATCCGTCATAGGCCACAATAACAGGAATACGGAGTTTTTCGGCAATTTTAAGGGCAATAATATTAAAATCGTAAACCTCCTGAGGAACTTTTGCGAAAAGAATAATCCATCCGCAGTTAAGAGCAAACATAATATCACTGTGGTCGCCTTTAATAGACAAAGGACCGGAAACGGTTCTGCACGCGACATTTATAACCATAGGAAATCTTGTTCCCGACTGAACGGGAAACTGTTCTATGGCGTATAAAAGTCCGTTGGCGCTTGTAGCGTTAAAAACTCTCGCGCCGGCGGCGCTCGCCCCGTAGCATACGCCGGCGGCGCTGTGTTCCCCCTCCGCGGGTATAAGTTTAATATCGTGAAGACCTTCCGCCCCCATTAAATCCAGCTGTTCAGCAACCTGAGTAGAAGGTGTAATAGGATAATACCCCATAATATGATAATTTATCTGTTTAGCGGCAATGGCCGCAAGTTCGTTTCCGCTGTCAAAAACAATTTTCTGGCCAAGCATAAAAATCCCCCTTTAATTTTCCGAATTAGCGGTATAAGAAACCGATTCGACCCAAGAATTAGAACCAACATTATCAAAATCAATATTTTTATCTAAAAGCTCAATATTGTTTACGTTTGTTTCGGAAATATCATGCTCGCTCTCAAGTCCTTCCGTAATAGCGCTTGTGGGGCATACCTCAACGCACCTTAAACAGCCTTTGCAGTGTCTGTAATCAGGGCCCAGATTAACCATAGCCTTTTTCCCTTTATATTCCCCCTCCGCAAACTGGTAAACCATATCAGGGCAATAAATGTCACACATTCCGCAGTTTATGCACTTTTCCTTATCAAATAAAGGGATATACCCCTCTCTGCTCGCGGATAAATCGTTTGATACGGAACTTCCGAAAATAGGATTGACTCCCCCCAATGGAGCGTTGTCAAACCCCCATACCCTTTTTATTTCCTCGTATTTCTCAAAAGGATATTTTCCGTCGTCGTTGATAACTATACCCTTCAGGCTGTCAAATCCCGCTCTTATCCCCTTTAAATTGCCCTCAAGCGCTTTGGGATATTTCTTTCCCAAAGTTTCCGAAACCACTTTCTCCACAGCCTCCAAAGGTATAAAACCGCTTGCCTTGGCGGCGGCGCCGAGTAAAACCATATTAACTCTTGTTTTATTTTCCATAGCGATTTTAAGGGCGTCCGTTACAAAAAGCTCTCCCGCGCACATTTTAAACCTGTCCCTGACAACGTCGGGACTTTCCCTTGAATTAACGATAACCTTTGTTTTTTCGCATACTCCCGCCATAACAAGAGATTTTCCCGCGAGCCTGTCGTGAAAAACAACAAGCATATCCGGAGATATAACAGGGCAGTTAATTCTTATTTCCTTGTCAGGTCTGGCGTACCTGATGAAACTTTTAACAGGAGAGCCTCTCTTTTCCGAGCCATAGCTGGCAAAACTTGAGGCATTAAGTCCCAGATATAACGCGCCAAGCTCACCTAAAAGCTTTCCCGCCAGATTTGCTCCGAGTCCGCCGATGCTTTCAAGCCTTATCTCAAAATAATCCTTGCCAAAATCCACTTCCATAAAAACACCCCTTAATAATTTTTATTTAATATTTGCTAAAATAAAAATTTTATACCATAGAAATGCTGATTTTTTAGAAAACACCGCGCGAAGGATATCAAAAATAATTTTTTGAGGCGTTACCTATATTGGCATAAAGTTTCTGAGGAAGTCTGCTGACACTCAAATGAGCCGCGGAAATCACTTTCCCCGCAAAATAAAAAACTATCAGAAAATAAAGAAAATCCTCTGATTTTTCAGATTTTCTTTATTTTCTGATAGTTTTTATATATATAACAATGGACTTCTTTCGAAACCTTACAGCAATCCCGAAAGAAGCCTGCTACTT
>CAYLJL010000115.1:0-6024 GCA_964384005.1 uncultured Lachnospiraceae bacterium
GCTGTTATTTTTCATCGAACTCACGTTAAATATAACACATTGTTGAGGAGGATGTTTGTTGTGAATACATTTGGTGATAAAATAAATTATCTGAGAAAGTGCAGACAAAAAACGCAGGACGAAATAGCCGCGGCTGTCGGTACGACTAAGTCTACTATTTCCAAATATGAAAGAAACCTCGTTGAGCCTACTCTGGAATCGGCGAAAAACATAGCGGATTATTTTATGGTTAGTCTTGACTGGCTCGCGGGAAACGGCGGATATGAAAATATTAAAAGGAATATACCAAAAGATGTTTTTAACGGGTATATCAAAGTAATTGAAAAGGCTGTCAGTCAAGAGGTTACGGCGGATAATCTTGGGGACGCCCTTAATTTTATCTCAAAAATTAAAAACTCAAATATAAAGGGAACACCGGATAATTGAATATTTTAAAGCGTGCCGACTTTGTCGGTACGCCATAACGTATCCGAAAGCGATACGCCTGTAAAAAGGTCTGCATTTTTAGCGTATTTTAGTCCGTGACGCTTTTTGTAATTTTAATCTTTTTTTGCCGTTGGCTTTTTTATAGTCAATCAAATTGAAAATGGAAAAAAGGAGGCGGGCTAAAAATTATTTTCACAAGGCGAAGGAAGGCGGGCGCAGCCGAAAGCCTGCGCCAACTGACTAAACATAAGTGAAAAGGATTTTTGACCGCCGGACTTATTCATTTTTTTAGTTGATTGACTATAATGAACATATAATTAACGCCGCCTTCGGTATGTGTGCTGTCCGACGGCGACCGCTCAGGGTATAAGCCGACGTCAAGAATGTTTTGTCCGTTAAATTCTGAAATAAAATAATTTCGGCTGCGCAACGAAAGTTACGCAGCCGAAATAAAAGATAAAGAAAGAAACAATAATTATGAATAAAAACGTACAAAACGGAGAAAGAGGGATTTGAACCCTCGCGCCGCGTGAACGACCTACTCCCTTAGCAGGGGAGCCTCTTCAGCCACTTGAGTATTTCTCCATAAAATCATCATATATCCGGCAGTCGAAAACACCAGACACATAAGCCATCGACAAACAGTATTCAAAGTGAACTTATTTAAAACAAAGACCACAAATTCTGATTATCATTTACATAATTAACTCCCACGAACATAATTATAACACATTTAAAATAAAATGCAATAGTTTTTTTTAAAAAATAGTAATTTTTTTTTACAGCAATTTTATATTAAGTTACGAGGTGTTTTATTAAGCTTGTCCGAAAAAACGCAATTTGCACAAAAAAATATAAAAAAATAAAGAAAATCAAAACGTTTTTTGAATTTTTTACGGGGTTTTTAATATTCTTATTAAAAAAAATCAAAAATGTTTTTATTATAAACGAAAATTTATGCACTTTTTACGATTAGCGCAAGGTTATGGGATACATTTTAGTTTTGGCTTGTTAAAAATATTTTTGAGTGTTATAATTATCGTATATTGTATAAAACATTTTTATTTTTTTACCACGGTGATACTTCTATATAGTTACCGGAAACTTTGCTGAATATTTACTATCAATATTGAAAAGGGTGATATAATGGTAAAGCTGAGATATAAATTTTATATTATTTTATTTTTTATTTTTATTGTTATTTCCGTTTCTTTTGCCTTCATTATAAATCTTACTGCCAATTACAGCAGAGGAGATTTAAGAGACGTTTATTATGATATGCTATATAATACGGCAAGAAAAAACATTATACTATATACCGACAGCATATATGAGATTATTACGCTTGACAGGGAAAGGTTTATTGAATATGATGAGGAAGCCGGAGAGGAATTTATAAACTCTTTTACAGATAAAATAAAAGACAAGGATTTTAATTATGAAATATATCTCCAAGAGGCGGTTGTTTACGATACAGACAATATTTCCGTGAAGAATATTTACAGCTCAAAAAGAGAAAAAGCCGATGAGTATAAAATATATGGAAAAGGCGCGACAACCGAGGAGTGGTTTTATCCGTCATATGAACTTTTAACAAAGCTTGAGGAACATCCTACGGCTTTTGATAAGGAAAGCTTTTATATAAAAAGTACATCGGAGAATGGAGAGAGAGTATTTTACTGTAGATATATGCCCGAGTCAAATTTACTTATTACATCCTGTTTTTATAATGAGAATTTGACAGCGGCGGCTAATGACCACGCCAAAAGCCTTGAGAACGAAAATCAGGGCACAATATCTTTTTTCCTTTTTGTGACGGTTCTGATTATTATTGTTTTGTTCCTGGTTTTATGCTATATAGAGTCTCTCTATTATAAAAGTCTTGAAAAAAGCTTTTTATCGGAGAAGAATAAAATTGACGAAAAGTATAACCGACTTAAAGAAATGTCACAGACAGACGTTCTTACAAAGTGCTATAACAGAAAGTATCTAAACGAAAAAATGGCTTTTGCTTTTAAAAGCTTTCAGGCGGGGCATCTGGTGAGTTCCGCAATTCTTTTTGATATTGACAATTTTAAAAAGGTCAACGATACTTACGGTCATTCCGCGGGAGACGAGGTTCTTAAACAGGTGGCGGGAGCTGTCAGAACCTGCATAAGAAAGGATGATGTTTTCGCAAGATGGGGCGGAGAGGAATTTGTTGTGTTTTTTAAATTTACGAACATAAGAGCGGCTCTGGTTATCGCCGAAAAAATAAGGACGGCTGTGGAGGCGCTTGTTATTCCCGTGTCGGGGCAGAATATGAAGGTCACCATATCTTTGGGAGTGTCATGTTTTAAACTGGTTGACTCTGACATTACGGAATGTATTGAACGGGCCGACGACGCTATGTATGAAAGTAAAAAGACAGGCAAAAATAAAGTTACTTTATATAGTAAAGGGCAGTAATTATAAAGAGCCGTGTCCGCGTTTCTCACGAGCGCGGCTCTTTTTTTCTGATTAATCTACCATATCCATTACATCTTCCGCTTTGCCGATTACCTTTTTGCCGCTGTGGATAAGCTTTTGACGGGTTTTTTTATCGCTTAACGCACAGGTCAGGCCAATCGCCCCTATTATGCTCCCCGCAATTAATCCTGTTGTGAATTTTTTCATTGTTTATACTTCCTTTCCTGATTTTCTTATTTTTTTGTCTTTTATGGAAACGTTGTTCCCTTGATTTTTCAGCAGACTTCTTTCGAAACTTCATATTGGTAAAAATGCTGCCCCAAAAATATTTCAATCAATGCTTCTTAACGCTTTCGGCGTTTAAAAAGCAAAACGCCTTCCGCTTGAATCAGCGCCGCGAAGAATTCGGGCGGCGAAGCCGGCTTTTGCGCCGCAAAAGCGCTGACTATTGAATAAAATATTTTTTTATTGAATTGATTTAATTTTATAATTTCGAAAGAAGTTTGATGTTATTACAGAAATATTATTTACAATATATAAATTTGTTATTCAGGTAAACACCTCAGAATTCAAAAATTATTTTTATCACTTTTACGGTACTTCTTCAGAAAACACGGAAAGCAATTCTTAAAAAACCGCAGCCTACGAAACTTTATGCCAATACACGGAAATCAATTTTTGAAATTTTTAGTTTTTTTGGAACCTTTTTCTATCGCAAAAAGGCTGGCCGCAAAGAAGTGCGGGCGGCGAAGCCGACTTTTGCGAAGCAAAAGCACTGAACCAAAGGCTTGACCTAAACTTTTATGCGAAACTACGTTTCGCTGTTACAAAAATTGATTTCCGTGTCTGAAGAAATTTTAAACTTGCATTTTCCTGTTATATGTTGTACAATTAAGAGAATTATTGATATTGCAGTCAATTAATTAAAAAAATGGACAAATTCGGAGGTTAAAAATTAGTTTTGTACTAAAAATTCTGCGGATTGCTATAATTCAAAAGGAAAAAATTATTTTTTATTTTTTTTAATTATAGCAATCCGCAGAATTTTCAAGGCAGACCAATAAAATAATTGTTGAATATATCGGGTTTTTTATAGTTTGTTAATTGCAGTATTTTATTGGTTTGCTATAGTTGATTGGCTTTATAGATAACAAAAGGAGGCTTAAAGCGATATGACTAAAGAGAAATTTTATATTACCACGCCTATTTATTATCCAAGCGATAAACTGCATATAGGACATTCCTATTGCACTGTCGCTACAGATACTATGGCAAGATATAAAAGAATGAGAGGTTTTGATGTTAAATTTCTTACGGGAACCGACGAACACGGTCAGAAAATCGAAAGAATTGCGAAGGATAAGGGCGTTTCCCCGAAGGAATACGTGGATTCTATTGTTTTATGGGTCAAGAAGCTATGGAAAACTCTTGATATCAGCTATGATTATTATATAAGAACAACAGATGAGTCCCACGTTAAGGCGGTTCAGAAAATTTTTAAAAGGCTCTACGACAACGGGGATATTTACAAAAGCTCTTATGAAGGCTGGTATTGTACCCCATGTGAAACCTTTTACACCGAAAGACAGCTTGTCAACGGAAAATGTCCCGACTGCGGCAGAGATGTGGAAATGCTTAAAGAGGAAAGCTATTTTTTCAAGCTCTCCAAATATCAGGACAGAATTATTAAACACATTGAGGAAAATCCGGAATTTATTCAGCCGCCTACAAGAAAAAATGAAATGCTGAACAATTTCCTGAAACCCGGCCTTGAGGATTTATGCGTTTCAAGAACTTCCTTTAAATGGGGTATTCCCGTTGATTTCGACCCGGGGCATATTGTATATGTCTGGGTGGACGCCCTTTCAAACTATATCTCCGCTCTGGGATACGGCGGGGACGGCAACGGGGATTTTGAAAAATACTGGCCCGCCGACGTTCACGTTGTGGGAAAGGAAATTGTCCGTTTCCATACTATAGTATGGCCGGCTATGCTTATGGCTCTTGATTTGCCTCTTCCCAAAAAAATATTCGGTCACGGCTGGCTTATTATTGACGGCGGTAAAATGTCAAAATCCAAGGGAAACGTCGTCGACCCGATGGTTCTTACAGAAAAGTACGGTGTTGACGCAATCAGATATTTCCTTCTCCGTGAGATTGCTTTCGGTCAGGACGGAAATTTTACGAACGAGGCGCTTATAAACAGAATTAACTCTGATTTGGCCAACGATTTGGGAAATCTTCTCTCAAGAACGGTCGCTATGATTGACAAGTATTTTGATGGTTCTCTCCCCGCTGAACAAAAAAGCAACGAATTTGACAAAGAGGTTATGGGGGTTCTGGAAAATACTGTTGAAAAAGTTGAGGAGTATATGGAAAAAATGCTTTTCAGCGACGCTTTTACCGAAATCTGGAACCTTATCAGAAGATGTAACAAATATATTGATGAAACAACTCCCTGGGTTGTGGCGAAAGATGAAAACAGACGGGCGGAACTCGCAGGGATTTTATATACTCTTTCGGAGGCGCTCAGGGTTATCGCTATACTTATAAGCCCCGGTATGCCCAATACCCCGGCGGAGATTTTCAGACAGCTCGGAATTGACGACGAGAAGATTAAACAATGGGATTCTATTCACAGCTTCGGAAGCCTTCCCAAAAATGTAAAGGTTAATAAGGGAGATATTATTTTCCCTCGCATTGACGTAAAAAAAGAGCTCGCGGAACTCGCGGAGGCTATGGAAAAGTCAATGCGAGAAAGCGTCGCAAACAATGATGCTGAAAATGAAAAGAATATTGACGAGGTTATTACTATTGACGATTTCTCGAAGATTAAGCTTAAAGTCGGCGAAGTCATTAAATGCGAAAAGGTCGAAAAGGCGGACAAGCTTCTGAAATCTCAGATTAAAATAGGCGGAGAGGTCAGACAGATTGTATCAGGCATAGCCGGATTTTATTCTCCGGAGGAAATGGTCGGCAAAAAGGTTGTTGTTGTGACAAATCTTAAACCTGTTAAACTCAGAGGTATTTTGTCGGAGGGAATGATTCTGGCCGCCTCGGACGATAAGGGAAATCTTAAAGCGGTGACCGTCGACGGTGATATTGAAAGCGGCGCTGAGGTGAGATAAACGATATTTTCAGACCCCGTAC
>CAYLJL010000116.1:0-1130 GCA_964384005.1 uncultured Lachnospiraceae bacterium
CCCAGAATATGGCCCTTAATTCTTTTGTTACACAAGATGGCCTTGAAATGGGCCGCGCTCAGGTTATGCAGGCGGAGGCGGCGGGTATTTCCCCATCTGTCTTAATGAATCCTATTTTGTTAAAACCTACGGACGATACGGGTTCACAGGTTATTTTGAACGGAAAGGTTTTAGGAAATATGACAGCTGAAGAGTATTATAAAAATAAGCTTGAATTTATTCCCGATATTATGAAAGCTTATAACTCTTTATCGGAAAAATATGATATTATAGTTATCGAGGGAGCGGGAAGCCCCGCTGAGATTAATCTTAAAAATGATGATATTGTAAATATGGGTATGGCAAAGCTCGCTAAAGCGCCCGTCTTACTTACGGGGGATATTGACAGGGGCGGAGTGTTCGCCCAGCTTATCGGAACTATAAGCCTTCTGGAGAAAGACGAAAAAAATTATATAAAAGGCCTTGTTATAAATAAATTCAGGGGGGATAAGCAAATTCTAAACCCCGGTATAGAAATGCTTGAGGAAAAAGCGGGAAAGCCTGTAATCGGCGTTATTCCTTATGTTGATTTTGATGTTGACGACGAGGACAGCCTATCCGAAAGATTTTACAATAAAAAAAATACCGGCGTTCTGGATATTGCGGTTATAAAGCTTCCGAGAATATCCAATTTTACTGATTTTAATATTTTTGAAAGATTTGACGAGGTGAATTTATATTATGTGAATAAAGCTGATGAAATTAAAAATCCGGATATGATTATTATTCCCGGAACAAAAAATACAGCGGGGGATTTATTATGGCTTCGTGAAAATGGCATTGAGACAAAAGTAAAACAGCTTGCCGCAAAGGGAAAGGTTATTTTTGGAATATGCGGAGGCTTTCAGATGCTCGGAAAAGAAATTTACGGCACAGGCGGCGAAAATAAGGGCGGGTTTACAGGAATGGGACTTCTGCCTGTAAAAACAAATTTTATATGTGAAAAAATACGAACAAGGGTAAAAGGAAAATTTTTAAACGCCGGCGGTATTCTGAAAAATTTGTCAGGCGCGGAATTTGAGGGTTATGAAATTCATATGGGAGTTTCGGAAATTATCGGGGATTTTAAAAATATGAATGTTTTTTATTCA
>CAYLJL010000116.1:1140-6002 GCA_964384005.1 uncultured Lachnospiraceae bacterium
TTTAGCGGCGAAAAGGCGGATGGAATAAATATTGGAAATATTTACGGAACTTATGTACACGGCATTTTTGACAATGAGAATATTGCCGGGGAAGTGATTTCCTCACTTATGAAAGAAAAAGGTATTGACAACAGCGGTTTTAAGGTTTTTAATATGAGAGAGTACAAAGAAAAGCAATACAGTTTACTGGCGGATACGGTCAGAAAAAATGTTGACCTTGAGTTTATTTATAAAATGTTGAAAGATGGTGTCTGATAATGAAACGGGAAATTATAAAAAGACCGAGAAGGCTTAGAACAACTCCTGATTTAAGGAATCTTGTACGGGAGACGAGAATTTCAAAAAACACTCTGATATATCCTTTTTTTGTGACAGAAGGCTCAGATATAAAAGAAGAAATTTCCGCTATGCCGGGACAGTACAGATGGAGTGTAGACAGACTTTATGAGCTTTTTGAAAAGCTCTGTAAAAGCGGTGTTAAATCTGTTCTCATTTTTGGAGTTCCTGATAAAAAAGATGAATTCGGCAGCGGAGCATGGGACGAAAACGGAATTGTTCAAAAAGCCTTAAAATATATAAAGAAAAATTTTAGCGACATTTACTGTGTGACCGACGTATGTATGTGTGAATATACTTCTCATGGCCACTGCGGAATACTTGACGGGGAATATGTGGATAATGACAAGACTCTTGAGGCTCTCGCAAAAATTGCCCTTTCTCATGTTCGGGCGGGGGCGGATATGGTCGCTCCCTCCGATATGATGGACGGACGTGTAGGAGCTATAAGAGATATACTTGATGAGAATGGTTTTGTTAATACTCCTATAATGTCTTATTCGGTTAAATATTCTTCCGCATTTTACGGCCCCTTCAGAGACGCGGCGGATTCGGCTCCGTCTTTCGGTGACAGAAAAAGCTATCAGATGGATTTTCATAACAGCAGAGAGGCTATTGTTGAGGCTGAGCTTGATATAAAAGAGGGAGCGGATATTTTAATGGTTAAACCTGGTATGGCCTATCTTGACATACTAAAGCTGATTAAAGAAAAATTTAACAAGCCCGTGGCTTTATACAGTGTGAGCGGAGAGTATTCGATGATTAAGGCGGGGGCTAAGCTTGGATATATTGATGAAACCGCGGTTATCGGTGAAAGCGCCGTATGTATGTACAGGGCGGGAGCCGATATTTTAATTACTTATTACGCTATGGAAATTGCTGAACTTATTAAAGCGGGCAGAATAGGCTAGGGTGATGTAAAAAATTTGATAATACAGCAATTTTTTATTTCGGAATTGCTGTTAAGGGGGAATTTTTTTGAATTGCAAAGGTCTTATACATATTTATTTTGGTAATGGAAAGGGAAAAACAACGGCGGCGGTCGGACTTTCTGTAAGATGTGTTGGCGGCGGAGGAAAAGTTCTGTTTTACCAGTTTATGAAGGACGGGTTAAGCGGAGAAATGAATATCCTTAAAAAAATTGACGGTATTGAGGTTATTGATGGATATGAAAAGGCAAAGTTTACCAAAGATATGTCGGATGAGGAAAAAAAAGACGCCGGAATTCATTATGCCAGAGAATTTGAAAATATAATTAGCAGAGCTAATGCGGAAGAATTTGATTTACTTATACTTGACGAGTCTATTGACGCTATAAACAATAATTATATATCATCAGAGAGAATGATTGACTTTCTTAATAACAAGCCTTTTGGGCTTGAGGTTGTGCTTACGGGGAGAAAACCTGACAGAAGGCTTTTTGATATCGCTGACTATGTATCGGATATACTTAAAATAAAACACCCGTTTGATATGGGTATAGGCTCAAGAAAAATGATTGAGAAATAGAAAGATTATTATTTTACGGTGACGGTGATTTTATGAGACTTTTCGAGGCAATCACAAAAATTGAGAAAACAGACGAAAAAGCTATGGAAAAAGCGAGAAAACACTGGCTTTCTATCGCAAAGCCTTTGTTCAGTCTTGGAAAATTAGAGGATATTATTATAAAAATTTCAGGAATAAAAAAAACTTCTGAATATAGTATTGAGAAAAAAGCCCTTATTGTTATGTGCGCTGACAACGGCGTTGTCGAGGAGGGTGTGACGCAGACAGGGCAGGCTGTTACGGCGACTGTTACGGAAAATTTCGCTAAGGGGCTTACAAGCGCCTGTTTTATGTCTGAAATAGCGGGAGTTGACGTATTTCCTGTTGATATTGGCGTCGCGGTTGATGTAAAGGGAGTTACGGAAAAAAATATAAAAATAGCTTACGGCACAAAAAATATTGCCAAAGGCCCTGCTATGTCTGAGGAACAGGCTCTTTCCGCCATCGAGGTCGGTATAAATAAGGTTATTGAGCTTAAAAACAAAGGTTATGACATCATTGCTACCGGCGAAATGGGTATCGGCAATACAACGACAAGCAGCGCTGTGACATCATTTCTTTTTGACGTTCCCGCCGAAGAAATTACAGGAAGGGGCGCCGGTCTTACAAGCGAGGGACTGCGGAAAAAAATTGACGTTGTTAAAAAAGCTATTGAAATAAATAAACCCGACAGGCACGATATGACAGATATAATTTCAAAAATCGGAGGACTTGATATTGCCGGTCTTGTCGGAGTTTTTATAGGCGGCGCTCTATGCCGTGTTCCTATTGTAATCGACGGGTTTATTTCCTCGGTAAGCGCTGTTCTGGCTGTTGAAATTTGTCCTGAAATAAAGGATTATATTATCGCTTCTCATATTTCAAAAGAACCTGCCGGAAAGTTTGTTCTTGATAAGCTTGGACTTTCTCCGGTTATAACAGCGGATATGTGTCTTGGCGAGGGAACCGGAGCTGTCGCTCTTTTTCCGCTTTTGGATATGGCTTATAGGGTATATTCCAAAATGAATACTTTTGAGAATTGGAATGGTGATGAAACTTATAGTATATTGGAGTAGTTATAAAAATATTTTTTATTTTCTCCGTTCATTCCGGAATCGCTGTAAGGAGGGCTGAAAATTAATTTGAGGATTGTTTTTATAAGACATGGAAAAACAAAGGGAAATATTGAGAAAAGATACATAGGCTCTACTGACGAGGAATTATCAGATACAGGAATTTGTGAAATTGAGGGTTTAAAGTATAAATATCCGTATGCAGAACGTATTATTTCAAGCCCTATGAAGAGATGTATCCAAACGGCGGGAATTATATACGGGAACGCATTTGAAATATGCGAAGATTTGAGGGAATGTGATTTCGGGGATTTTGAAAATAAAAATTATGGAGAACTCAAAAATAACGGCGATTATCTGAAATGGCTTGAAAGCGGCGGAAAAAATGGTTTTCCGGGCGGCGAAGGATATTATGAGTTTTGCGGAAGATGTTCAGAGTGTTTTGAAAAAATTATACTTAATAACGATGCGGAAAGCTTAGCTTTTGTTGTGCATGGCGGAACCATTATGGCGATACTTGAAAGGTTTTATTATAAAAAGAAGTCATTTTTTGACTGGCGGATAAAAAATGGAGAGTATTTAGAGTTTGAGGTTATGAGAAATAAAAGCGGCATTTATTTGAAAGATTAGTTTTTTTATGAGCAGACTTCTTAAATAAAAAAAGGAATTGTAGAATTTTATACAATTCCATTTTTTTAGCTTATATATTTCAGATTATTGAGGCTGTTTTCCGATATAAGCGAGAATACCGCCGTCAACATATAATACATGACCGTTTACGAAGTTTGACGCATCCGACGCAAGGAATACGGCAGGGCCGACAAGGTCTTCAGCTTCTCCCCAGCGAGCGGCAGGAGTTTTAGCTATAATAAACTGGTCAAAGGGGTGTCTTGAACCGTCAGGCTGTTTTTCACGCAACGGAGCGGTCTGAGGAGTAGCGATATAACCCGGTCCGATACCGTTACACTGAATGTTAAACTCGCCGTATTCAGAGCAAATATTTCTTGTGAGCATTTTAAGACCGCCTTTTGCGGCAGCATAAGCGGAAACTGTTTCACGTCCGAGTTCACTCATCATTGAACAAATGTTAATAATTTTTCCGTGTCCTTTTTTAATCATACTCGGGATTACAGCTTTTGAAACAATGAAAGGCGCGTTTAAGTCAACATCAATAACCTGTCTGAATTCAGCGGCGGTCATATCGCACATTGGAATACGTTTGATAATTCCGGCGTTATTTACAAGTATATCAATTACGCCGACTTCTTTTTCAACTTTAGCAACAAGTTCATTAACCTGCTCTTCATTTGTAACGTCGCAGACATATCCATGGGCTTCAATACCGGCTTCTTTGTAAGAAGCGAGTCCTTTGTCTACCAATTCCTGTTTGATGTCATTGAAAACAATAGTCGCGCCGCTTTTCGCAAATCCGCTCGCGATTGCGAAACCGATACCATAAGAAGCGCCTGTAACCAATGCTACTTTGCCTTTAAGAGAAAATTTTTCTTCATAACTCATAAAATAATTACCCTCCATTTTCTATAAATTTTTTCCTTTAACAGAATTCTTTTGAAATTTACGCGAGGTTTCGAAAGAATTCTAATGTATAAAGTTAAGAGAACATTAAAATATTTCCGTGAACCCTTATATTAATGATACTACAATTATGATGTTTTGTCAAAATTATTTAATGAGAAATCCGGAAAATTTTTTAATTTATGGAATCAGGGGAAAATATAGTCAATTATAGTGGAATAATATGGATACACCCTGATACACAGAAAATATAATATACAAAATTTATTAAAATTATGATATAATTAAAAAAAAGCGGTAAAAATATAAAAAAACGGGAGAATAATTTATATGAAAATCGGTGTTGTTGATATCGGGTCAAATACTGTAAGAATAGTTGTTTACAAAGTT
>CAYLJL010000117.1:0-5991 GCA_964384005.1 uncultured Lachnospiraceae bacterium
GGCTTGAAACCATTAAAACAGAGTTTAACAAAAAATATAGTATGCCGAACCAAAAATAATAACTGTATTAAGAAGGTTGGATTAGGCGGAACCGTTAAGGCGTTTTTTAATTATGGAAAAGGTCTGATACAGAAATAATATATATGAAACTTTCGGAAATTGTTATTTATTAAAAAATGGGAGTTTGCAATAAAAATAATTTTATATTTTAGGAGGAATTTATTATGCCAATTAATTTATCAAAGGGACAAAAAGTTGATTTGACAAAAGGAAATCCCGGACTTAAAAAAATTATGGTTGGTTTGGGCTGGGATGTCAACGCTTTTGATTCGGGAGCGGATTTTGATTTGGATGCCGCCGCGTTTATGTTAGGCGAAAACGGAAAATGCCCTACCGAAAAGGAATTTATTTTTTACGGAAATCTTTCTCACGCAAGCGAAGCTATTAAACACATGGGTGATAATCTGACAGGTGAGGGTGAGGGTGACGATGAACAGATTGAGATTGATTTGAGCAAAATTCCGGCGAATATTTCAAAAATTGCCTTTACTGTGACTATTTATGATTCAGATACGAGAAGGCAGAATTTTGGTCAGGTTTCCAATTCTTTTATAAGAATAGTTGATGAGACAACAGGACAGGAATTAATCAGATATGACTTAGGTGAGGATTTTTCTATTGAAACAGCTGTTGTTGTCGGAGAGTTGTATAAAAACAATGGAGAATGGAAATTTAACGCTATCGGAAGCGGTTTTCAAGGCGGGTTAGCCGCGCTATGCGGTCATTATGGTATAGACGCGGAGTAGAAAAGGAGGAATAATATAATGCCGGTTAATTTATCAAAAGGTCAAAAGGTGAGTATTACAAAAGGAAACCCCGGTTTGTCTAAAGTTGTAGTCGGACTGGGCTGGGATATCAATCAGTTTGATACAGGCGGTGATTTTGACTTGGACGCCGCCGCGTTTTTATTGAATGATACGGGAAAGGCGTCTAAGTCCGAGGATTTTGTGTTTTTTGGAAATTTAAAGCATCCTTCGGGAAGTGTGGAGCATCTGGGAGACAATCTTACAGGAGCCGGCGACGGAGACGATGAGCAGATTAAAATAAATCTTTCTCTTGTGCCGCCGGAGATTAGCAAAATCGCTTTTACCGTTACGATTTATGAGGCGGAGACAAGGCGGCAGAACTTCGGGCAGGTGAACAATGCCTTTATCAGAATTTACAACGAGGACAACGGCGAGGAATTATTACGATATGATTTAGGTGAGGATTTCTCTATTGAAACTGCCGTTGTTTTCGGAGAGCTATATAAAAATAACGGAGAATGGAAATTTAACGCTATCGGAAGCGGTTATCAGGGAGGATTAGCGGCGTTGTGCGCGAATTATGGCATTGAGGTGGAATGATTATAAGTGTTGGCGTAGGTAAAGCTTGTTTTATTTGTTTTAAACAAAGTCTTTGAGATGTTCAATGAGATGTAAATAAAGGAGGTTAATTATGTCAGTTAGTTTACAAAAAGGGCAAAAAGTTAGTTTATCAAAGGAAAATAAAAATCTTTCGGTTGTCGTTATAGGTTTGGGTTGGGACGAGGCTCAGCAGAAAAAAGGTTTTTTCGCGCCTAAGCCTCAGCCTATCGACTGTGACGCTTCCGCATTGCTTTTAAAAAACGGTAAATTGGTTTCAAAAGACGATATTGTGTTTTTTGGAAACTTACAGCATAAATCCGGAACAGTAAAACATATGGGTGATAATTTAACAGGAGCGGGCGATGGGGACGATGAACAGATTATTGTTGATTTATCAAGTATTCCGGACGATTATGACAAAATTGTTATTGTTGTTAATATTTATGAGGCGTTTAAAAGAAATCAGAATTTTGGAATGATTCAAAATGCTTTTATAAGAATTGTTGACAATAAAACAAATCAGGAAATGTGCAGATATAATCTTACCGAAAATTATTCGGGAATGACCGCTATGATATTTGGTGAGGTTTACAGACATAACGGAGAATGGAAGTTTAACGCTATAGGACAAGGAACAACGGACGCAGGGCTTGGTGAACTCGCAAACAGATATATATAATTCGCTTTATACGGAAGGGAAATTTTTAAGTTTCCTATTTCATATATTTTATTGTTTAGGAGGATATTATAATGAAGTTTGTCGGACTTACGGACAAGGAGGCGGAAGCGTCACGTTTAAAGTACGGTTCCAATCAAATTCCTGATTCTGAACCAACTACTTTTTGGCAGGAATTTAAGGAGACTTTCGGCGACCCTATGATTAGGATATTGTTAGCTATAGCCGTGATTATGATTGTAATGTGGATTTTTAATCTTGCGGATATTTATGAGCCTCTCGGAACGATTGTCGCTGTTCTTATTGTCGCCTTTGTTTCCGCTAAAACGGGCGTCGCCAGTGATACAAAGTATCGGGAGCTTAAAAACAGTACAAAAAAAGACCAATGTAAGGTTTACAGAAACGGCGTTGTTAAAGTTATAGACGTTGACGACGCTGTTGTAGGGGATAAGGTGCTTTTACAGTCGGGAGATAAAATTCCTGCCGACGGTGTTTTAATTTCAGGTAATCTCCATATTGACAATTCCGCTTTGAACGGCGAGGCTGAAGAATGTAAAAAAACAGGGGCTTCAGAGGAGTTTCAGCTTGCCGATGATATTACGGGCGATACCTTTGTTGACGAACATTCTTTGTTCAGAGGCGCTGTTGTCTTTGACGGCGAGGGTGTTTTAGATATACGAAAGGTCGGCATTAAAACAATGATGGGTAAAATGGCCGAGGAAATGCAGGAGGATGAGCCTGATTCCCCCCTTAAAGTAAAACTATCCAAACTCGCTAATCAAATTTCAACTTTTGGTTATATCGGCGCTATTGTTATCGCTTTATTGTATTTGGTATATTTTATTGTCAGCGCCGGAGGATTTGACGCGTTTTTCTCTTTGGGGTTTCAAGTGGTTGTTGAAAAAATCGTAGAGGCTGTTTCTCTTGCGGTTGTAATCATTGTGTGCGCTGTGCCGGAAGGATTGCCGCTTATGATTTCTTTAGTTCTTATGAGAAACACAAGCAAAATGCTCGCCCACAATGTTCTTGTGAGAAAGGCTGAAGGTATTGAAACTGCCGGTTCTTTAAATATTTTGTTCAGCGACAAAACGGGAACTATTACCAAGGGTATGCTGGAAGTTGTTGATTTCTTTACCGCAGACGGGAATTCCATTAATATTTCCGAACTTAATAAATACGGTAAAGTTAAGGAACTTATTGATTTGGCTATTGGTAAAAACACTCAGTCTATGTTTGACTCCGAACATAAGGTTATAGGCGGAAATGCCACTGACCAGGCTTTGATGAAGTTTATCGGCGAAGAAACTTATATAAAATTAAATTCGGACTCTAAAAATTCCGTGTCTGATTTTCAGGGATTTAACTCAACGAATAAATTCAGTCAGGCACAGCTTGAAAGCCTTGGGAAAACCTTTTACAAAGGAGCGCCGGAAAGACTTCTTGAAAAGGCGACCAAATATTTAGACTGTAACGGTGAAATTAAAAATATCAATAAAGATGCTTTGGACAAAAAGATTGACAGTCTCGCGAAAAAGGCTATGCGTGTTCTTGCCTTTGGTTATTCAGAAAGCCGTCTTACTCAAAATACAATTAATAATGATATTGTAATTATAGGATTGGTCGGTATACGTGACGATGTGAGAGCGGAAGCTAAAGAGGCTATTGAGGAGGTTCAGAACGCCGGTATTCAGGTCGTTATGATTACGGGAGACAGACTTGAGACGGCTGTCGCTATTGCAAAGGACGCGGGACTTCTTAAAGAAAGCTCCGCAAGAGCTCTGTCTTCCGCTGAGTTAAACGGTATGTCCGACGACGAGGTTAAAAAAATTATCCCTTATATCAGAGTTATCGCGAGAGCCCTGCCAACTGATAAATCAAGAATGGTAAGACTTTGTCAGGAAATGAATTTAGTTGTTGGTATGACAGGCGACGGTGTAAACGATTCTCCTGCTCTTAAAAGGGCCGACGTGGGTTTTGCTATGGGAAGCGGTACGGAGGCCGCTAAGGAAGCGGGAAAAATTGTTATTCTTGATGATAATTTTAAATCTATAAAAGATGCTATCTGGTATGGAAGAACAATTTATCACAATATTTTGAAATTTTGTAAATTTCAGCTTGTTATAAACGTCGCGGCGGTTGTCGTGAGTGCTATCGCTCCCTTCTTTGGGATTGAGGAACCTTTGAAAGTAACTCATTTGCTTTTTGTAAACCTTGTTATGGACGGTTTAGGTGCTATTATGTTAGGCGATGAACCCGCTCTTAAAGAATATATGAAGGAAAAACCACGGCGCAGAGATGAAAGTATTGTAAGTAAAAAAATGATGATTCAAATTGGAATTATGGGTGCGTGGCTTACTTTTATCAGTTTCTTGTTTTTAAAGCTTCCTATATTTGAAACTTGGTTTAAAACTGCTTCAAATAAACCGGGTGCTGTAAATGAACAGCTTTTGACAGGTTATTTTATATTATTTATTGTAAGTGCTTTGTTTAATGGATTTAATGTAAGAGATGAAAAATTTAAAATTTTCAGCGGATTAAATGAAAATAAGGGTTTTCTGAAGGTATTTCTATCTATTATTGTTGTTCAGGCCTTTATTGTGAACGCCGCTCTCATTCCTGTTCCCGGTTTTGAATATATCAGCAATATGTTTAGCTGTGTCCCTATTGGAATAGAATGCTGGGGAATTATTATTTTACTTGCCTTTACAATGATTCCTGTTGATTTAATCAGAAAATGTTTTGTAAAAAAATGATTGATAATTGGGCGTTATTTTTTGGGGGATTTTATGATAATTTTTAACTCTGATTTGGACAACACATTGATTTATTCCTATAAACATAATATTTCCAATGAAAAAATTTGTGTTGAAATATATCAGGGCAGAATGGCGTCTTTTATGACTAAAAAAAGTTATGAACTATTAAAGAAGGTTGTTCAAAACGTTTTATTTGTTCCAACTACAACAAGAACTGTAGAGCAATATGAAAGAATTGATTTGGGAATCGGCGTACCCGAATTCGCATTAGTATGTAATGGCGGTATTTTGCTTGAAAAAGGAAAGGAAAATAAAGAATGGTATGATAATTCCCTGAAATTGGTTTCCTCATGTTTTGAGGAATTAAAAAAAGCTGAAAAAGTTTTGACGATGGATAAATACAGATGCTTTGAGGTAAGAAATATAAGACAACTTTTTATTTTCACTAAAAGCAGCGAGCCTTTTTTGTCTGTACGAGAGTTGAGGAGGGTTTTAAATTTATCTCTTGTCGATGTTTTAGAAAACGGCGTTAAAATATACGTTGTTCCCAAAAAGTTAAATAAGGGTACGGCGTTGAATAGATTTAAAGAAAAAATGAATGCTGATACTGTTATTGCTGCCGGAGACAGCGAGTTTGATATTTCAATGATAAAAGAGGCCGATTTCGGAATTGTACCAGATGATAATATGAAAGAAAAGTCAGGGAAAAATGATGTTATTGTCGGAGATAAAATTTTCTCGGATTGGATTTTAAATTTTATTTTAACTTTATCGGGAAAGTCGGTTCTTTCCGGCAGAATGATTTAGGCAATATGACAAAGCTCCAGCAAAGCCGTAAAGTCTTTAGCGCGAAGAAATAAAAGAATTCCATTAATACATCATGGTTTGTTAAAACTTTTCTGTTCATTTTTTTATTGGAGTTCTTTTGAAATTGATGTAAAGTTTTGAAAGAAGTCTATTGTTTCGCTATAATTGAATATATTATTTTGATACGAATTTATAAAATGGCAAAGAACGAAAAAGATTGTTCTTTGTCATTTTATTTTTTTTACAAGGTTAATTAATACTACAAAATATTTATCAAGAATTTATTATAATTTTTTTAGGAAACGCCTCACAAAGGAAAATAAAAATAATTTTTCAGACTTAAAAT
>CAYLJL010000118.1:0-5962 GCA_964384005.1 uncultured Lachnospiraceae bacterium
ATCCGGAGCTGTTATTTTCGCGATAGTTATTTTTTTCTGTAAAGATTTAAAGTTAAAATAAAAATATGATAAACTGCAAATTCCCCATACGGTCGTATATATCCATATTATAGTGAACGGCAAACTATTTTGTCGTTCACTATAGCAAAACAATAAAATAACTCATTTGACAAACCATAAAAAACCCGATATATTTGACAATTACTTTATTGTTTTGCATTAAAAATCCTGCCGGTTGCTATATATTAATTAATAGTACCCGTTCCTTTTATAATTACATTTATATTTTCAGAAAGTTCCATATCTTTAAATATATTTTCCTCTCCGAACTTTTTATACAAATCATTGTTTTTCTTCCGGCAGTATTCGCTGAGTTTCAAGACGTCTACTTCCAATTCATTTTTAAAAAAATCAAAACTATTTTTTATCTGCTCTGAAACTGTATCGTTATAACACTTTTCAAGTTCAGAAACAGGCGCCGCTCCGTTTCCATATTCTTCAACATCGCCCTCTATTTCCACATTGACGATACATATAACTTTACCATCCTCCTCTTTAAATTCAATATCAGTATTTTTTTTATTCACTTTCAACGGAACATTTACACCGTTAAGATTGGTTACAATATCCGTTTCCATAATATCCTCCTTAACAATATTATATCCTTTTATAATATCCGAACCGCAGTATCCGACAAGTGTGTAATCTTTTACAACAGCCATTCCGTTAAAAATAATTTCACCGTCTTTTATTTCAACAACAGGCAGAATTGTTTCGCCGGAAGCGCTCAAATCGCTGAGTAAATCCTGTAAAGTCTTTTTAAAAGTAAAATCGGTACTTTTTTTATTGTTGTTAAAAAAAGCGTCCGCGAAAAATCCGGCTGTTTTTTTATCGCCCACATAACCTTTTAAAATCTCCTCCGCGTTTCCTTTAGCGGAACAAACAATCACCTTCCGCCATATATCCTTATTTCTTTCAACAGCGTCAACGGCTTGTTTTGTCATTTCCTTGTCTTTTAAAATATCCTCTCCCAAAACGCATAGTTTAATTTGTCCAAAATCAAGTTTTCTCTCAGTCCGACTGTCAATAGCTTTAACGGCTGACCATACTGTAGAGTCGGTATAGCTTTCAACATAAGAGTTTTCGCTTTCTTTATCGCTTCCCATCTCTTTTCCGCCCTCCTCCTCAAAAATATTAACAGCCGGCACCTCTACGGATATATTAAACTCCGAATTTTTTGTTTTGTCAATTCCCATAGCTGTAACAAAGCCACGTTCCTCCGGCTCAAACTTATCCCAGCATCCCGAAAAAATAAAAGAAGAAAAAATAATAAGAAGCAATATTTTAATTTTTTCTTTTTTAATTATCAAAAAAATCACCCATCTCTCATTAATAGCGAAACAATAAAAGAATGAACAGACAAACCTTAATAAAATCTGATATATTAAAGAGTTATTTTATTGTTTCGCACTAAAAATTTTGCAGATTGCTATTATAGTCAATATTTCCTTATTTTAGCGATAATTAAAAGTAAAAAAGGAACCACGAAAATATAAACGGCGCCAAAAGACATATAAATTTTATCCGCAATTTCTATAATTTCACTGACATCAGCGGGAATAAGGGAAGCAAAAAATACTACGACTGAAATTACAGCGACATACCAGATATTTTTTCCCTTTTTAACAATGTCCTTTGTAAGAAGGGAAGAAAAATAAACTCCCGCGTTAATAATAATAAATACGGACATTATCCAAAAACTCATAACAACGGCGTCCTGCCTTTCCACAAACGCCCCGGGCAATTCAACCGTGTTCATAAGCTCTAAAACCGGCCATATTTGATTTTTTATGTCAAAAGGTCCTAACTTCGAAATAGTAATAACAGTTATCACTACCATAATCACGCCGATAAAAGCGACCGCTTTAACGCTTTCCTTTTTAGCCGTTTTTTTATTTTTCAAATAAGGGTAAGCAAGGAGAATAAATTCAATTCCCGAAAAAGTAAATAATGAGAAAATACTTCCGAAAAACATTTCTTTTCCGTCGGCGTCAAAAAATGGCATAAGATTCGTATAATCCGAACCGGACGCGACAAAAGCGAAAATTATAAAAAGCGGAATAAAAATCACGAATATTAAAATTTCCGCTATTCTCCCTCTTGTTTCATAACCTTTTAATGCGCCGTAAGCGCCCGCTAAAAGCATACAAACCGATATAACGTAAGACGGAGTATTAAATAGAATAGTCTGCTTTACAATTTCGCTGAAAATTCTAAGCTCCATAGAAAGTGAAAAAATTATTTTTAAAATAAAACCTATAGTTATAATAACCGCCACAGGTTTAGAAACAATTTTCCCAACATATGTCACAAAATTATCGTCAGGAAATTTTTCGGCAAGACTTGCGGAAATCCATGTGCATATACAAGCTAATATTACTCCCAGTATAACACATATCCATCCGTTTTGTCCGCCGAATTCGACCATTTTTTTAGGCAAGAATGTAATGCCCATTCCAAATATATCCAGAATCAAAAGAACTTGTAATTGTCTTACGGAAATTTTATTATTTGTGGAAAACATTTATTTCCTCCTTTCAGAATTTTTTTGAATTCTTAGCCTTATTTTTTGTTTGGGATTAGCGAAAACAGGTCTTTTTTTCATCTTAATAATCGGAAGCCTGAAAAAAGTATCTTTCAGGTCGGACATATTTTCTGTTGAGGTAAACGGAAACATAAACGGTATTCCAAAGCTTTTTAAATTAACAAGATGAATTAAAATCAATAGTGCTCCAATCCAGAAACCGAAAAGTCCAAGAATTGAAGAAAAGAAAATTATAACATATTTCATAAGTCTGAATCCGGAAACAAGGGCTATATTAGGAATTGAAAAACTGCAAAGTCCCGTAAGCGACACAATTATTACAACAATAGGACTTACAAGTCCGGCGTCGACGGCGGCCTGCCCTATTATAATTCCTCCTACTATTCCAAGCGTACTCCCTATAGCCGAGGGAAGCCGTATTCCCGCCTCTCTCAGAGTCTCAAAAGCAATCTCCATAAGCAGCACCTCAAAAACCGCGGGAATGGGAACGTCGCCCCTTGATTGGGCAATCTTAAACAAAAGCTGTGTGGGAATCATAGACGGGTGATATACGGCCGTAGCTATATATAACCCCGGAAGGGCAACAGCGATAAAACCGGCAATATACCTTATAATTCTTACAAAGCTCATAATTTCCCATCTTTGATAATAATCCTCCGATGATTGATAAAAAGAAGTCAGTATAGCGGGTACCATAAGTACAAAAGGAGTATTGTCCACAATTATGACAACTCTGCCCTCGAGAAGAGCGGAAGCAGCCTTGTCAGGTCTTTCGGTAAGTTGAATCTGAGGGAAAGGTGATAAATAATCATCTTCAATAAGCTGTTCTATATATCCGCTGTCAAGTATAGCGTCAATATCAATCTCATTAATCCTTTTTTTAGTTTCCTCAAGAATTTCAGGTCGTACAATATCGTCGATATAAACAATTCCCACATCTGTTTTCGACCGTCTGCCGACTTGAATTTGCTCTATCTTAAGGCGGGTATCCCTTATTCGCCGCCTTATAAGCACCGTATTTATTCTGAAGGACTCCGCAAAAGCTTCTTTTGAGCCTTGAACAACAACCTCCGTTTCAGCCTCGGAAACTCCTCTTTTAGGAAATCCTTTTGTGGAAATAATGATACATTTTGAAAATCCGTCTATAAGAAGCAAGGTATTTCCGGAAAGAATTTCCGTACAAGCTAAATCAAGGTCCTCTTCTTCTTTTATGTCCGCCGTGGTAATTCCGCCGTCAAGCAATTCTTTAAAAAGATTATTTTTGAGTTCGCCTTCCCCGGGCGGTGTTTTTTTTATCTCAATCATAAGAGTTTCTATTACTCTGTTCTCAATAACCTCTCTGTTTGTCATATCGTCGACATACATTACATAGAGCCATATATTTTTATCTTTACCAACGGGAAATTTTCTTTTTACAATATCGCCGCAGTTTTGAAACAATCCTTCAAGATATTTGATATTTTCATCAATATTACAGGAAACCTTTTTTATCTCATTTTCCTTGTTACTCAAAAAGTTCACCACCTCTTTTATTTTCTTTTATTAATTATTTCTTTTATTGTATTTTTTTATACATAAACTAAAGCTTATCTGAAAACTAAAATATCACTTATGCCTTTAAAAAAATTTACATTTGTTTATGACAAGCCGCAAAATCTTTAGTGCGAAACAATAGACTTCTTTCGAAACTGCGAAATTACTCCGGTCCAACAAAAAAATATTTGTATCAATATGAAGTTTCGAAAGAAGTCTAATAAAAATTCTGCGGCTTGTCATAGACTTCAATCCAAAAATTGACTATATTTTCCTTTGTACGGTGTTTTCCTAAACTTTTAAGAATAGTACTTCCTTATATAGCATAAATTTTTTAATAGTCGAATTTATTCGGGAGGCATTTTCGTGAGCAGTTTTAAATTCGGAATTTTAGGAGGAGATTTAAGATATAAAATCCTCTCCGATATGTTGAAAAAAGAAGGATATCAGGTGTGTTCCTTTTGCAACAACTGTATTGATTGCGTCAATAAGGATTTTGACGCACTTTTTAAAGGTACGGACGTAATAATCGGCCCCATACCGTTTTCAAAAGATAATGAAAAAATTTTCTTAACGGATTGTATGGAAATAAAAATAGACGATTTATTGAAAAAAATGAATAAAAATGAAGTAAAATTAATAATCGGCGGAGTAATAAGCGATAAAATACGAGAAACCGCCGCAAAATACGGAATAAGAATTTTTGATTTTTTCGAACATGAAGCCGTTGCTGTTTTAAACGCGATTCCGACGGCGGAGGGCGCCATTTTAAAAGCTATTGAAGAAAGTGACCGTACTCTTTTTGGAAGTAAGTGTATAATCTTTGGATACGGAAGATGCGGAAAATTTCTTGCGCGGGATTTAAAAGGGCTTGGAGCGGATGTTTTTGTAACTTTCAGAAACGAAAAAGATGAAGCGTATATAAAAGCCTTTGGTTATAAAGGCATAAACCTTTATGAAGTAAAAAATCATATAAATGATTTTGATTTTCTTTTTAATACAATTCCCGCGCCTGTTATAGAAAAAAGTATATTAAAAAAATTAAATAAAAATTGCATTATAATAGACCTCGCGCAGGCGCCGGGAGGAGTTGATTTCTGTTTTGCGAGAGAGCTTAATATAAAAGCCTTTTACTGCCCCGGACTTCCGGGAAGGGTTGCCCCCGTTACAGCCGCGGAAATTTTAAAAGAAGCAATTTTAAAAATAAGCATTTCACAAATACATTATTTATAGCATACTATAAAAGTGTAAAGAATTTGTGAAAATGCTGATTAATCATCATTTTTTACCATACCGCCTGACGGCGAAATAATTTTTATAAAGGGCGGTTTTGGATTTTAAAACTCTTTAATCGGCGTTTATACTAAACACCGTTTTTAGGATTAGACTTCTTTCCTTAATGTAATTTGCTGTAATAACGCGGTCTGGAAAGAAGTCTATTGATAAAAATTCGATTTACTCACGTTTTTTAACGCCGAGCAGCATTTGCCTATGGGCAAACTGCTTACACGCTGAAAATTTGCCCTATGGGGCGTAAATCAATTTTTATCTACAGATTAAACAGTGTTTAATATTAATTGTATTTTCTTTATGGAAACACTGATTTGATATACGAATATATAAAAGTTTTCGTCGGCTTAAACGCTCATATTAAAAAGTATACACCGCTGAGCGGATACGTACGATACTGTCTTATCAGTGTTTCCTTATTTCTGATAAAAATTTTAACGCAGTATGACGGACAAAAGTTTAAAGGCGTTTTTAAAAACCATGTTTTTTCTGTTTTTTGTCCGCCCTATAGCGTTGGACTCTGGGAAACACTGA
>CAYLJL010000119.1:0-5924 GCA_964384005.1 uncultured Lachnospiraceae bacterium
AGCCGGCTTTGGCAAAGCCAAAGCGCTGAACAGCGGGCAGCCTTTTTGCGATAGAAAAAGGTTCCATTAACTATAAATTTTCATCGAACTTAAGTTATTTTAAAAATTATTTTTTAATTATGCGGTGTTTCCTTGAAAATTTGATTTTTAATAACATTAAATCGGTGTTTCTTTAATAAATTAGTATTAATCAAGCACTTTTATAGTCAATCAACTTGAAAATGAGCAAAAGAAGGCGGGCTGAAAATTATTTTCGCAGGGCGGCGGAAGGAGAGCATAGCCGGAGCCTATGCTGACTGACTAAACATAAGCAAAAAGGATTTCAGCCGCAGAACTTGTTTATTTTTAAGTTGATTGACTATATATGTCAGGAGGGTTATTGTGAAAAAATACATAGTTTGTTTTTTTACTGTTTTTTTTATTTGTTTTAATTCAGTTTTCTCTGTTTTCGGCGAGGAAGCAAAAACGGAAAGCGAAAAGACGGCAAATCTCGCCGTCAACGCTAAATCAGCCGTTATTATGGAACCGATGACGGGAAAAATTTTATTTGAGCAAAATCAGGATGAAATGCTCGCGCCCGCAAGCGTTACGAAAATTATGACTTTACTGCTTATTTACGACGCCGTATCCCAGAAAAAAATAAGCTGGGAGGATTCGGTCACTATAAGCGAACACGCCGCGAGTATGGGCGGTTCTCAGATTTTTCTGGAACCTAACGAAAAACAAAAGGTATCGGAACTTACAAAATCTATAGCTATCGCTTCCGCTAACGACGCCGCTGTCGCTATGGCCGAGTTTATCGGCGGAAGCGAGGAGAATTTTGTTCAGATGATGAATGCAAAAGCCAAGGAGCTTGGAATGAATAATACGGTTTTTAAAAATGCCTGCGGTCTTGATACGGAAGGGCATCTTATGTCAGCCAAGGATATCGCTATTATGAGCAGGGAGCTTATTAAAAATTATCCCGATATAAAAAAATATACGACTACATGGCAGGATACTATCGTTCATTCTACTAAAAAAGGCGACACCGAGTTTGGTCTTACAAATACCAACAAGCTTATTAAATGGTATGAAGGAGCAACGGGACTTAAAACAGGTTCTACGGGAAACGCTATGTACTGCCTTTCGGGAACCGCCGAAAGAAACGGTATGGAACTTATCGCCGTTGTTATGGGCGCCCCTGACCCTAAAACGAGATTTCAGGAGGTTATGAAAATGCTCGACTATGGGTTTGCCAACTATACCGTTATAAAGGGCGGCGAGAAAAATATGAAGGCGGGAGAGGTATTGGTTTTTAAGGGAAAGGAGAATTTTGTAAATGCTGTGATTAAAGACGAGATTAAAGTCGTCGTCCCTAAAGGCGCCGACTCGAAAATTGATGTTAAAAGCGAACTGTCTCAGGGAATAGCCGCTCCTTTTGACGAGGGCGTCAAGGTCGGTGAGGCGGTGTTCTTTTATGACGGCAAAGAGGTCGGAAGAAGCGACATTGTTACCGAAAAGAGTATTGAAAGGGCGGGTCTTGTCGATATCTTCGGAAAACTTGCTGTGCTGTGGTTTTCCTGAAAGGTTTTTTGAAACATTGACAATAAAGTAAATACGGTGTATAATAAAAAATAATCGGAATTTTATATTATTATAGTTAATTATAGTCAGAAAACTTGAAAATAAACAGGTTCAGGGGTAAAAAATTATTTTTGGTACGTTCTGTTATTTTCGGGTTAATTGACCGCAAAATGCTGTCAGCGGAGTGTGTTTGAGAGATTTTGAAAGGAAAGTGACCATATGAGGTTCAAAAGAAAAACTGTTAAAGGATTTTTTGCTTTGTTAATTTGCTTTAGTTTATTATTGACGTCGGCTTTTTCTGCTTTCGCGGAAAGTGATGTTGTTTCATCTGAAAGTCATAACACGGAGAAACTTCTTGGCGATGTGAATACGGACGGAAAAATTACCGCGGCGGACGCTTCAGTTGTTCTGGAATGGGTCCTTGGAAGAGCTGAATTGCCTGTGGAGCAGATTGAACTTGCCAGAGTTACTGGAAGCAAAGTTGTTGAGATTAAAGACGCTGTCGCTATTCTGGAAAAGGTGCTTGACAATTCTTTTTCCTTTATTCCCTATGAGGGTGATGATGAGGAAGATACCACAAAAGACACGGAAAGTACAATGACAACTGAAACGACAACAGAGGACGATGTTACAGAGACAGAAGAAACAACAGAGGATGATGTTACAGAGACAGAAGAAACAACAGAGGATGATATTACAGAGACAGAAGAAACAACAGAGAACAATGTTACAGAGCCAGAGGAAACAACAGAAGATACAACGGAATTCAAGCCTTATTTACTTGGGGAGATTAAAGCTGATGATTTTGCTTTGGAAACGATTACCTCAAACAAAGAGGCAGGGTTTTTCACTATTAACGCGCAAAGTGATAAGTCTGTGGCCATTTCAGAAAAAAGCGCTGTTTATGACAACGAAAGTTTTGTAAACAGAATAAATCTTAGCGGAACAGGCTCGACGGAATACAGGAATATTTCCTTTGAAGTAAATCAGAATGTATTGATAAGAGTTATCGGGAACGCGACTTCCCAAAGGGCTCTTATATTAAACGACGGAGAGAAAACTTTAAGCCAGAATCTTAACGCGTCGGTAAATCTGGTTACATACAATTATGAGACAAATTCAGAAAAAACTTTATATTTATATTCGGGAAGCGGCGGAATAAATATTTATAAAGTTGAAGTATGGGCAACAGGCGATTCCGGCGGGGATATAGTGACGCCCCCGGAGGAAACGACGGAAAGCACGACGGAAAGTACGGAGGACGGCAGCGAAAATACCACAGACGCGGAAAAAGCGCCCGATTATTACTTTAGTTTGGACGATGACGCGGAAGCCGGTGAGATTTCACAAAATATGACATTAGGAAATATTGGCGTGCTTGCTGATTCGGAAAACAAAGTCATTATAACGGAAACGGACGAAATTTATGACGGCACTGCTTATAAAAAGGCTGTCGCTCTTACATCAAACGGAAGTACGCAGGCCGGAGCTCTTAGTTTTGACGCACTGTCCCCGTCTGTAATCAGAATTACGGCAAAAGGCGGCGGAACTCTTGTCCTTGCCGATGAGAACGGCGTTGTCTCGGAACAGTCCGTTATGTCGGACGGCGTTTCTTACTACGCTTTTAACTATGACGGCGGAAACGGCACCCTTTACATTTACGCACAGGATTTAAACTCTGATATTCTGATTTATTCGGTTGAGGTGTTCAAGTCATACTCTAAGTTCTCAATTTCCGGCTTCGGCGCGGATAAAATTACGGGTGGCGGTTCAGTTTCGGAATCGGATTCGGAACACTACGCCAAAGTTTCTGACGCTGAGGAATTTGATACTTTAATTTACAATATTCAGAAAGGAAAATCAAACGTCAGGGTAATAGAAATTACCGAGGATTTGAATTTAGGAATATATGAGATTGAAAAGGCTCACCCAAATTATACTTTCCAGGTGATTAAGGACCAGGGAAATCAGGCCGCCACAAGCCAGACTCTTAAAGAAACGGGAGTAAGCAAAGTAAATTTTGATTTAATTCAGAATCTTACGATTTATTCTAAAAACGGCGCTAAAATCAAGCACGGCTGTTTTAACTTCTCAAGCGTAAACAACATTATAATAAGAAATCTTGAGTTTGACGAGTTATGGGAGTGGGACGAAGGTGAAATCGCAAGCGACGGAACTGTGGAGTCAGAACCCGGAAATTATGACAGAAACGACTGGGACTATATGACCTTTAAAATTAAAACCGGTGAGGTCAACGGAAGCTCAAACGTATGGGTCGACCACTGTACCTTTAACAAGGCGTACGACGGTATCCTTGACGTTAAAAACGGCTCAAACAACATTATTGTTTCATGGTGCAGAATCCAGGGCGACGATATGAGCGAGGGCAGCTGGGTCAGAACCCAGATAGAAGAACTTGAAAAAGTTTATCAAAACGACCTCAAAAACGGAACGGTAACCTATCCTTTATATTATCATCTGAGAAAAAATGACGGCTATTCAACGGAGGATATTATCAGGGTTGAGGCCCCTCAGAAAAAAGCCCATCTTATCGGCGCCTCAAATTCAGAGGCCAATATGGATAAGCTTTCAATTACTATAGCAAACTGTTATTATAAAGAGATTCAGGACAGAATTCCAAGACTTCGGGGAGGCAACGCCCACATATTCAATACCGTTATCGACAGCTCAGAGGTATATAGAACAAGTAAAGAGGTAAACCCGGGAACCACTATGGCAAAATCTCATTTCGGAATTACAAACCAGGCGCTTCTCTCTACCTGCGGCGGCGCTCTGCTTGCGGAAAATCTCTATATAACAGACGTGGGCACTCCTATGAGATTCGAACAGGATAAGGGATATGCCGGGAAACTTCTCGCTGAAAATATTAAATATCAACTCCATAACACCAGTGATTTTACAAAATGGAAATATGACTATGAAGGCGTAAGCAGTACCGACGGGCTGGAAGGGTTTAAACCTTACAGCGCATACAGCTCTATAGCGGCGTTTTCATGGAATGAAAGCGGTTCTCCCGATTATATTAAAAACGGTGAGCTTGCTTATGACTATACTTTAATTGAACCTGATAAACTTTCAGACAGGGTTGTTCCTTTTACGGGAGCGGGCGCTATGAAGAACTGGAACGGGGAATGGCTTATAACACAATATAATTAATCGGAGTTTCTTCCCTCCGCTCTCCTTTGCACGGTCTTTCACTAAACTATATTTCGGCTTCGTCGGACAAAAATTGATTTACGTATCTCCTTGCGGAGAATAGAAAACAAGTTTTTGAGTTTTCTATTCTCTGTAAGGAGATTTTTTTACAGCAAATTCCATATTGTGGTTGACTTCTTACAAAAAAATGGATATGATATACTTATAAGTAAGTGTTAATCTATAATAATATCACAAAAGGAGAGATGAATTTTGAAAAATATGAAAAATTTTATCTTGAAAAACAGAGGATTATCAATAACAACTTTTATTATGACGGTTATTATTATAGTCCTTGCCGCCGGGCTTATTAGTGTACAGGGCAAACAGTCGAAAGAGGTTATGGGATATCAACGGCAGATAGAAGATTTTGAAACAAGCATTATGGCCCTTAATGACGAAAAATCTTCTTTAGAAAATGAAAATGCCAAACTTTCCTCTAAGGTGGCAGAGTATGAGGAAAACGCGGCAAAGTTTGACGCACAGATTACCGAACTGAGCGAATACAGAGATACATACAAGGAACTTGAGGAGAAATATAATTCTTTAAAAGTCGATTATGACAAAATTTCCGCTGAAAACGCTTCTTTGAAGGAAAAATCACAAAGCACGGCGTCAACTTCCGCAAACACAGCTTCAAATACGGCGTCAAATACTTCCGCCCAAAGCGCCGCCACGAGTTCCGGCGGAAATTCCGGCACGAGCGCCACGAGCGATAAGTCATATACAGTATACATTACAAACACAGGGAATAAATACCACAGCAGCGGATGCAGATATCTGAAAAAAAGCAAAATAAGTATTTCTAAGGACAGCGCCATCTCTAAGGGCTATTCCGCCTGTAGTGTATGCAATCCGTAAAAAAATGGAAGAAATGTAATTCTTAAAAACAATAGACTTCTTTCGAAACTTCATATTGATACAAATATTGTCAGAAAAAAATATTTTTTGCAATAGACTTCTTTCGAAACTTCATACCAATAGAAGTATCGTCAAAAAAAATTATTTAATTAAATATTTCTTAACGCTTTCGGCGTTTAAAAAGCAAAACGCCTTTCGCTAAATTAGCGCCGCGAAGAACGCGGGCGGCAAAGCCGACTTTTGCGCAGCAAAAGCGCTGACCATTTAATGAAATAATTTTT
>CAYLJL010000120.1:0-5818 GCA_964384005.1 uncultured Lachnospiraceae bacterium
ATCCAAGATTTTCAAACCTTTTGTCGAAATCGCCAAGAGGTTTGAAAATCTTGGATGTAAGTTTATAGCTACCAAGGGTACAGCGGCTGTACTTGAAGAAAACGGTCTTGAGGTTCAGACGGTTAAAAAAATAAGCGAGGGTGTTCCTAATATTCTTGATATTATAAGAAGCGGCGTTGTTGACCTTATTATTGATATTCCGAGAAAAAGCAACGACGTCAACAGCGACGGCTTTAAAATAAGAAGAACGGCGGTTGAAAGCTCCGTTACTCTTATTACCGCTCTTGATACTGTCTGCGCTATGATTGACGTTATGGAGGCCCATATTGATGAAGATGAACTTAAACTTTTTGATATTGGAAAGGATTTAAGATGAAAAAAGTTGAAGAAGCTGTTATTTTAAAAAATATTTCTATTGCGCCCGATATTTTTGATATGCTTATTAAAGCTCCCTTTGCCGCTGAAAATTCGGCGGCGGGGCAGTTTGTTGAGATTTATACGGGAAATGGCGTTAATCTTCTGCCAAGACCTATAAGTATTTGTGAAATTGATAAAAATGCCGGAACCCTGCGTCTTGTTTATCAGGTTGTCGGAAAGGGAACTGAAATTTTTTCCAAAAAAAATAAAGGTGATGTCCTTAGAATCATCGCGCCTTTAGGCAGCGGTTATAATATTAAAAATGTTAATAAAAGTATTTTTGTAGGAGGAGGAATAGGTGTTCCGCCTTTGCTTGAAACAGTTAAGCGGTCGATAGGTGAAAAAGTCGTAATTCTTGGATTCAGAACCGGTACTATTTTAAAAGATGATTTTGAAAAAACAGGGGCAAGGGTATTAATCGCGACGGATGACGGAAGTGTAGGTTTTAAGGGAAATGTTGTAGACCTTATAAAATATGAAAATATTACGGGCGATATTATTTACTCATGCGGTCCTAAGATTATGCTTAAATTCCTTTCCGAGTATGCCGAAAGCAGGGGAATTGAGTGCTTTGTTTCCATGGAGGAAAGAATGGCTTGTGGAATCGGCGCTTGTGTTGGCTGTGCAATTAAAATTAAAGCCGGCGATTCTTTTTCAAATAAAAAAGTATGTAAAGACGGGCCCGTTTTCAATTCTAAGGAGGTTTTTTGGAATGATTAATACTAAAGTCAACATTGCGGGCGTTGAGCTTAAAAATCCTGTTATGACTGCCTCCGGTACTTTTGGGAGCGGACGGGAATATTCTGAATTTATTGATATTAACAGACTGGGCGCTGTCGTTGTTAAGGGAGTAGCGGATAAACCATGGAAGGGGAATTCTTCTCCGAGAATCGCGGAAATTTATGGCGGTATGCTTAACAGTGTCGGTCTCCAAAATCCGGGGGTTGGTTATTTTATAAAAGAAGATATTCCTTTTTTAAGGCAATTTGACACAAAAATTATTGTAAATATATGTGGTCATACTATTGATGAATATACAAATGTTGTTAAAGCTTTGAACGGAAAAGATATTGATATGCTGGAGCTGAATATTTCCTGTCCCAATGTTTCCGAGGGCGGTATGGCTTTCGGTACGGATTGTTCTATGGTTGAGAGGGTCGTTTCAGAGGTTAAAAAGTATGCGGATAAGCCTTTGATTGTTAAATTGAGTCCAAATGTCACCGATATTACAGCTATCGCAAAGGCCGCTGAAAATGGAGGTGCGGACGCACTATCTCTTATTAATACTATTACAGGTATGAAAATTGATATTTATAAAAGAAAGCCTGTCCTCGCAAACAAAATTGGCGGTATGAGTGGACCCGCTGTTAAACCTGTTGCTGTCAGAATGGTTTATCAGGTTTACAAAACTGTTAAACTCCCTATTATCGGTATGGGCGGTATCCTAAATGGTGAGGACGCTATTGAGTTTATTATGGCGGGAGCTACAGGAATTTCTGTCGGTACAGCTAATTTTGCAAATCCGTTTGCCACTGTTGAGGTTATTAATGGAATTGAGGATTATATGAAGAAATACAATGTTTCAGATATTTCAAAAATAAGAGGAATTATTGAATAAAATTAAGGAAACACCGACAGATAAAAATAATTTTAAAAAATATCAGCGTTTTTGCTTTTCAAAAAGCTGGTCGTAAAGTCTGCGCTTTACTGCTCACTTGTGCGGATAAGTCGGACTTTGTCCGACCGCATTTCTTTGTGGCACTCATTTGAGTATTGGTGTTATTTCTTTTGAAAAATAACACGATAACGAAAATTTTAAATTTTAAAAATTATTTTTATTATCCTTTATGCAATGTTTACTTAAAAATTTGTATTTATTGATATAAACCCGCACAAGTAAAGCAGACGGAAACTTTTATATTTGTGCGGGTGTTAAATGATGGGGAGTGAGGTTATAAAAATTTAGTTTTTATCTTTCTCTTGGCATTATAACAGAGGGGTTTTTCCCGCATTTGCAATTTGATTTTGGCTGGCTGGTTTTCGGCATTATAAACGTATGCTCGGAATCAAAATAATCCTGTACTATTCTCAATGCCTCACCGAATCTTTGAAAATGAACTATTTCTCGTTCTCTTAAAAATTTTATTGGTTCCATAACATCCGGGTCGTCTGTAAGAGTTAATATATATTCATAGGTTGAGCGAGCTTTTTGTTCTGTAAATATTGTATAATAACAACCTACAGTAATTCCGGTATAGAAAGAAAAAATATTTTATTCTTGTCATCGCTTTCGCTTAGCGAAAGTCGGCTTCGCCGAGCGGATTTATCTTTCCGCCGAACTTTTTAGCGAAAGGCGCTTTGCTCGTTAAACTCCGAAAGCGTTAAGAAATATTGAATAAAATAGTTTTTCTTTTCTATTTATATTCCGGAATTGCTGTAATGAATTAAAAATTCCAGAATATAGTTATTTCCCGATTATTTTTTGTTCCGCCTATTTCTATTTTATCAATAAGGTTTTCAATTTTTATTCTTGTGAGAGTATCATCATTCAAATACTTTGATAATATATCTTTTTTAGATATATTTGACTTTTCTTTGTTTTCAAAATATTCAATATCATTCTCTGTTTTTAACCTTTTTTCTGATAGTTTTTTTTGTTCGCTCTCAAAATCATTGGATAAGGATAAAAATTGTTCTTCCGAAATAATATTTTTAATTTTATCTAAGTAAAGATTTTTAAGATAGCCAACTAATTCAGCGTTTTTTTTGTCGATAGTTTTGAGCTCATTTTTCAGCCTTTCGATTTTTTTTGTATTACCATTGAATTCAATATTCTTTTCAACGGAACTTTCATCAAATAATTTTTCCTGAAGCTGTTTAAGCTGTTTTAATATTTCATTTTCAACGGTTTTTTCAAGTACGGTAGTACCTTTACAAAAGTTTTTGTCAAACATACGGGTAGGGCAGCGAAAATATCTATTGTGTCTTGTGTAAGCCGTAACTAAATTATAACCGCAGTATTTGCATACTACCTTACCGGAAAATAGTCCGACTTTGCCTGTATTATAAAAAGGCTTTGTTTTATTTTTCCATAATCTTTGTGTCATATTCCACGTTTCCATATCTATAATAGGTTCGTGAGTATTTTCTACTTTAATCCAATTTTCTTTTGGGGCAGGAATAGCGTGTTTGCATTTGTAAGTAGGATTATAGGTTTTTCCCTGAACTAAATTACCTATATATACTTCATTTATAAGTATATTGCTTATGGAATAGTATTTCCATATTGTACCTGTAGATTTACCGTTAATTCTCGTACGCAGACCTTTTTGTCTTTTATATTCTGAGGGATTTGGTATGTTTTTCTCATTTAAAATTTTAGCTATCTGATTTTTTCCTATGCCTTCATTATATAACTCAAATATATAACGTACGACTTCAGCCGCTTCCTCATCAATTATAAGATGTCCTTTTTGGTCGGGGTCTTTTTGATAACCGTATGGAGCAAATGAACCTATATGAAACCCATTTTTGATTCTTGTGTTTAAACCTGATTTTACACTTGCTGATAAATCTTCAAGATACCACTCGTTTATAAGCCCATTTATTTGTCGGGTTTTTTTATTGCCAACAATACTTGTATCAATGTTATCGACAATACTGATAAACCTTATACCTGACTTTGGTAGAATATTATGTATATAAAGTTCTACGAGTTCTAATTCTCTTGTAAAACGTGATTGAGATTTGCATAAGATTATATTAAACTTTTTGTTTATCGCATCCTGAATCATTTTATTAAATGCGGGGCGGTCTCTGTCTGAACCGCTGTAATCGTCATCCGAATAAATATTATATATTATCCAGTTTTGTTTATTGGCATATTCCGTCAGCATTAATTTTTGGTTTTTAATACTTCCGCTGTCGTCATTTTTATTTTTTTTATTTTTATCTTCTTCTGAAAGTCTGCAATATATAGCCACTTTGTCATTCATAATAATTCCTCCTTGTCTGACAAATTGGCTCTATCTATGTATATTATAACATAGATAGAACTTTTAATCAAATAATTAATTTTTTTTGTCATATTCTATGCTCTTTAAACTTTGGTTTATTATTTTTGTAGTTAATATGTTAAAATTCTTCTTTTTTTTATTTTCATCAGTGGTTTTAAATACATTCTTACAAACGATATTCAATTTAAAACACTTCCTTTATTCTAACTTATTGATATATAAAATATTTGTTTAATTCTACGATTATAACAATCTGATAAATTTTTTCGTAAAGTATTTTGATTTATAATTGTCTTATGTTTTTAGAATAAAATAAATATTTATTTTTTATCAATTTTTATTTTCATAATTGAATATAATGTTGAATTATGAAAATAAAGGTAAATGGAAATGTTATTTTTGGGAATTATCTTTTGTTTATACTTTTATTACGTTATCTATAAAATTTCTTCTTTATATGTATTTTAGAAAAATATTAAAATTAATATGCTATGTATAATCTTAAAACATAAAATAACTCATATTTTTAGCGTAGATATATTAATAACATTATAGTTATACATAGATGTACAAAAATCATATATGAATACTACATTTAAATGGTATTTTTATGCTTTGATTCTGAACCTTATGAAGGTCTTTCGGGTTTTTCGCTTTATTAAAAATATAGTAAATATTGTATGATTACTCTATAATAAAACAATAAAAGAATGAATAATAATAAATTTTGCTGTATTAAGACATAATTTTATTGATTTGCATTAAAAACTTTACCAATTACTATATTTTTAAGTAATTATTTGATTTTATATGCTGACTTCTTATATCTACATTGTAAATAGAGATTGTTTTAAAATCATATTTTTAGCATAAAATATTTTTTTGTTTTCGGTAGTATTTTAAGAAATATAGCGGAGATAAAAAATTCTTGTATAAATTTAATCCGTGTTAATAATTTTTGATCTTATATACATGGAATTTTTTATCCGCTTTATAAAGGATTATCCGATTGTTTTAAAATTATATATCTTTAGTCGAATATTATTACTTTCTTTTTTATATAATTAAAAGAAAGAGTTTTCAACTATATATTTTTTTCGGTGGTATTTTAAGAGATATAGCGGAAATAAAAAATCTTTGTATAAATTTAATCCGTGTTAATAATTTTTGATTTTATATACAGGATTTTCATATTCACTCTATAAAAGATTATCTGATTGTTTTAAAATTATATTTTTTAGCCGAATATTATTGCTCTCTTTTTTATATAATTAAAAGAAAGAGCTTTCAACTATATATTTTTTTCGGTGGTATTTTAAGAAATATAGTAGAAATAAAAAATCTTTGTATAAATTTAATCCGTGTTAATAATTTTTGATTTTATA
>CAYLJL010000121.1:0-5792 GCA_964384005.1 uncultured Lachnospiraceae bacterium
TATGAGGAGATTAGACGCCGTGGGAAAAAATAATTATGAAAAAGGACGTATTGGTGAAAAAATCGCTTTGAAATATTTAGAAAGCAGGGGTTTTAAAATTATTACAACCAACTACAGAACAAATTTCGGTGAAATTGATATTATCGCTAAAGACAAAGAGTATATTGTTTTTATTGAAGTTAAATTCAGGCGTAATTTAAAACAGGGATTTCCGCGAGAAGCCGTTGGAAAGTCCAAACAGAAAAATATTATTAAAGTCGCGGGTGATTTTATTATGAGAAATAATCTGATAAATACTGACTTTAGATTTGATGTTGCTGAGGTTTGCCAAGGCGCTGTTAATTATATTGAAAACGCTTTTTGGGATTGGATTTGATTTTATGATTAAAAACGTAAAAGGTGATTTGATTTATTTTACTTTTGAAAAATTTGATAATACGGGGGTTGTTTCTCATTGTTTTTCAACGAGAAAGGGCGGTGTTTCAACAGGTGTTTTTTCTTCTATGAATTTACATTTCAGAATGGATAAGCCGGAAAATGTTATTGAAAATTATAAAATAATTTGTTCCGCTATTAGTGTGGATTACAGAAATGTTGTTTTTTCAAAGCAAATTCACAGTGATACAATTTATACTGTTTCTCAAAATGACAATGGAAAAGGCCTTTTAAGAAAAAGTGATATTTATGACGCTGACGGACTTATTACAAATGAAAGAGAACTTGTCTTGACGACTTTTTACGCCGACTGTGTTCCTATATATTTTCTTGACCCCGTTAAAAAAGTTATCGCTATGGCCCATTCGGGCTGGAGGGGAACTGTAAAGGAAATTGGGGCGAAGGCTGTTTTGAAAATGGAAAAGGATTATGGCTGTGAAAGAAAAAATATTTTAGCCGGAATTGGGCCGTCGATTAAAAAATGTTGTTTTGAGGTAGATTATCCCGTTGTCCAGGAGTTTTTAAAGGGAGTTTCTTTTTCAAAAGATTTTATTTTTAAAGACAAGGAAAAAGAAGGCAAATATAAAATAGATTTACAGGGGATTATTGAACGAACTCTTATTTTAGCGGGAGTATCTAAAGAGAATATTGAAAATGCGGGTATATGTACAAAATGTAATCATGAGTTATTTTTTTCTCATAGGTATATGGGAAATGAGAGAGGGAGTTTAGCGGGGCTTATTGCGTTAAAATGACTTTTTTAATTCGCTTTATTTTTTAATAGGTGGTAATAGTGTATGGCAACAGAAACAATAAAAACAATATGAGGGAACGCTCAGACAATTTTTAAAAAATAATACTGGAATATGTGATTGCTGTTATTATGCCATTTTAAGGGAGGACTACATAAGGAAATAAATGATGTGCAGAAATGTTTTAAAATAAGTCGGTTTTATATTGATTGCAAAATTTTTAGTGCGAAACAATAAAATAATTTCTTAATATGTCAGGTTTTATTAAGGTTTTTCTGTTCATTATTTTGTTGTTTTGCTATAGATGCGAGGTTGTTTGTTTTGGATAAAAGAAATGTAATTTTTAAAGTTGAAAAAGACAGTATTGCCGAGGAGATGGGAATTGAACCCGGAGATATTCTCATATCTATAAACGATACCGATATTAAAGACGTTTTTGATTACAGATATTTAATTCAGAACGAATATATTGAGGTTGGTATTGAAAAGTCAGACGGTGAGGAATGGCTTTTAGAAATTGATAAGGATGAATATGAGGATTTGGGAATTGTTTTTGAAAGAGGACTTATGGATAAGGCCAAAAGCTGTTTTAACAAGTGCGTATTTTGCTTTATAGACCAGCTCCCCAAAGGTATGAGAGATACTCTTTATTTTAAAGATGACGATACAAGGCTTTCTTTTTTGCAGGGAAATTATGTAAGTCTTACAAATATGAAGGAAGAAGATATTGACAGACTTATTTTTTATCATTTATCACCTATTAATATTTCTGTTCATACTACGGATATGGAGCTTAGAAAATATATGCTTAAAAACCCTAACGCCGTGACTGTTATGGACTATATAAAGCGTTTTTTTGACGCCGGTATTGAGATGAATTTTCAGATTGTTTTATGCAAGGGTATTAACGACGGAGAGTATCTTATAAAATCAATCCGGGATTTGAGCGAATTTATTCCGAATGGTGTTAGTTTATCTATTGTTCCTTTTGGTATGACAAAATTTCGTGACGGACTTGAAAAAATTGACGCGTTTGATAAAAAAGATTGTTGTGATATAATTGATAATGTGGAAAAAATTCAAAAAGAACTTTTTGAGAAATTTAATACAAAATTTGTTTTTTTATCAGATGAATTTTATATTACCGCCAGAAGAAAATTTCATAACGCTGATTTTTATGAGGGATTTTCTCAGCTTGAAAACGGCGTTGGAATGATTAGTCTTATGGAAAGTGAGTTCTTTGATTATCTGAAAACTTTAAAGGGGGATAATAAAAAACGTCATGTTTCCATTGCCACAGGTTCGGCGGCTTATAAATTTATCTTGAATTTAACTTGTGAATTGACTAAAAAATTTAATTGTACTAAAATAGATGTATATGAAATAAAAAATAATTTTTTTGGTAATACAATTACCGTATCGGGACTTTTGACGGGAACGGATATCATTGAGCAGCTTTTAGGAAAAGAACTTGGCGATTTTTTATTAATTCCCGAAAACGCTTTCAGGGCAGACGATACTGTTATGCTTGATGATGTTGACATTGAGGATATTGAAAAAAAACTTAAATGTAAGGTGAGAATTTCACACTCTGACGGAGTTTTATTTATAAACAATATTTTAGGAAACAACGTAAAATAAGGTAATAAAAATAATTTTAAAAAATTAATAACTCTTAAAGTGAATGCGGTTCAATTTATAGCAATCCAATTTATTAATAAAAAAATTTTAAGGAAAGCGCAGCTTTCCGTTATAAAGTTTAGGGTCAGGCCCTTTTTAATAAGCGCCGCAAAGAAACGCGGACGGCCGTAAGGCTTTGGCAAAGCCAAAGCGCTGAACAGCCTGCGGGTGCGGTCAACGCCCACGGTCTTATTTTTTGTTGTATTAATTTGTTGTTTTGCTATAAGTGGTTGCGATTCACTTCATTTGAAAATTAAATACGGAGGAAAACTTTATGGCAAAACCTATTGTTGCCGTTGTCGGCAGACCTAATGTCGGTAAATCTACACTTTTTAATAAAATAGCGGGAGAAAGAATTTCTATTGTTGAGGATACTCCGGGGGTTACAAGAGACAGAATATATGCTGACGCGGAATGGCTTAATTATAAATTTACCCTTATTGACACAGGTGGGCTTGAACCTGAATCAGATGATATTATTTTAAAACAGATATACGCTCAGGCTGAAATTGCCATGGAAATGGCGGATGTTATTTTATTTGTTGTCGATGTAAAAACAGGTATGACCGATACGGATATGCAGGTCGCCAATATTCTGAGAAAAACAAAAAAGCCTGTTGTTCTTGTCGTAAACAAGGTTGACGACCTTAGAAAATACAGTATGGACGTTTATGAGTTTTATTCCCTCGGTCTTGGCGAACCGTGGGGAGTTTCCGCGGGGCAAAGTATTGGTCTCGGCGATATGCTTGACGAGGTCGTTAAGCATTTTCCGGAAGATTGCCTTAATGATGAGGACGACGATACAATTAAAGTAGCTATAATTGGAAAACCAAATGTCGGAAAATCTTCTCTTATTAATAAAATTTTAGGGGAAGAAAGGGTTATTGTAAGCGATATTGCGGGAACGACAAGAGACGCTATCGATTCATATTATGAAAAAGACGGACAGAAATATGTATTTATTGATACGGCAGGCATGAGAAGAAAAAGCAAAGTTAAAGAAAATATTGAAAAGTATAGTATTATTCGCGCGGTTGCCGCTGTCCGGAGAGCGGATGTCTGCGTTATTATGATTAACGCCGAGGACGGTATTACCGACCAGGATACAAAGATTGCGGGAATTGCCCACGAAAACGGAAAAGCTTGTATTATTGTTGTAAATAAGTGGGATTTAATTGAAAAAGACAATAAAACAATGAATAAATTTATCAAAAATATAGAAAGTGAGCTTAAATATATGCCTTACGCGCCGACGTTGTTTATTTCAGCGATTACAGGGCAACGTATCCATAAGCTTTTTGGCATGATTAAAGTTGTTTTTGAAAATAACTCAAGAAGAATTTCAACAGGACTTTTGAACGACGTACTTATTGAAGCTATGGCGGTTAATCAGCCGCCCACTGAAAAGGGCCGTCCTTTGAAAATTTATTATATTACGCAGGTTTCCGTTAAACCGCCGACTTTTGTATTGTTTGTTAATGATTCTGAGCTTTTGCATTTTTCATATAAAAGATACATTGAAAATCAGTTGAGACAAGCTTTTGGTTTTGACGGAACTCCAATTCATTTTATAGCGAGAAACAGAAAGGAATAGCATTATAAAAGCAGTCCGCAAAATTTTTAGCGTGAACCAATAAAATAATTCCTTTATATATTAATTTTTGTTAAAGACTGCTTATCCATTCTTTTATTGGTTCGTTATAGTTATTTATAGCAATCAGCGGAATTTTTAAGGCAAAACAATAAAATAATTGTTGAATATATCCTGTTTTTATAGTTTCTCAACTGCATTATTTTATTGTTTTGCCATAAGTAAATAAAAGGAGAATTCACATTATGTCGTATATATTAAAACAAGTAACCATAAGAACAGATAACTCGGAAAAAGGCATAAGTGAAATAAGCGGGTTATGGAAGGATATATCTGAGGGAAAAATTCCTCTGCTTTTTGACAGTGAGAAAAATTCCCAAAAAGATATTTCACCTGTTTCAAAATACAGTAATTATTCAAGTGATGAAAATGGTAAGTATGATTTATCTGTAATTACCGTAACAGCGGATTTTTTTAAGGAACTTGATAAAGCTGTTGAACGAAAAGAATATATAAAATATATTGAAAAAGACGAAAACGGAGATATTTCAATATGTGCGCAAAACGCTTGGAAAAGAGTATGGGAAGACCAGAAATCCGGTAAAATTGACAGAAAATTTACTGAAGATTATGAAAGCACAGTTCCAAAAGATTATACAAATGACGGTATGGCTCATTGTTATTTATACATAGCCATTAAACAGTAAAGGATAATTTTTTAAAAGGAAGTGACTTTTATGGAAAGACTTATCTGCCTTCTTGCAGGATATATTATTGGCTGTATTCAAACCGCTTTTATTGTAGGACGGCTTATGGGAAAAATTGATATTCGTGATTTTGGCAGTGGAAACGCCGGTACTACCAATGTTACAAGGGTTTTGGGAGCGAAAGCGGGAGCTATTGTTTTTATCTGCGATATTCTGAAAGCTGTTATTGCGTATTGTGTTTGTACATTTATTTTTAAGGGCGGAGGTACTTTTTTTGGCGAAGGGAATATACTTTGGGGTATTTACGCCGGTATCGGTGTTATTCTTGGACATGATTTCCCGTTTTATCTTAATTTTAAAGGTGGAAAGGGAATTGCCTCTACACTTGGACTTATTTTATGTATTGACTGGCGTGTCGCTTTGACTACTTATGCTTTTGGTATTGTCGTTGTTCTTGTTAAAAAATACATATCTCTCTGCTCTCTTGTTATGGTTGTTGTCGCGCCGGTTTCTATGATTTTATTCAACTTATTAAAAGTGTTTCTCCTTCATAAAGTTTGATTTCATAAAGTGATGTTTTTTGTACTTGGTATGTAAATACAAAATTTTCACTTTCTTTTAGTTCTT
>CAYLJL010000122.1:0-1440 GCA_964384005.1 uncultured Lachnospiraceae bacterium
ACACTCCCTTTATATTAAAATAACACATATTAATAATATCAGAAAATGGCACTATTTGCAATAAAAATACTTTATTTTTTAATATATACTTTTATAAATCAAATTTTTTCAGATTCGCAATAAAAAAGACAACCTTTTCAGATTGCCTTTTTATAATCATGTTTTTTTATTGAAATAAATGAAATTTCTTGTTATAATATCCCTGTTGCCAACCTTTTCGGCTAATTACGCAGCAGAAAGGGGGTTTGAATATGGATAATTTTATCTCGTTTATTTTATCTGTATTGGCAGGCATTGTTACATACTATATCTGCAAATGGCTTGACAGATAAAATTATGGCAACACAAGCCTACAGGTTATTTAAGCTTCTCCTGTATAAAAAAGAAAAGCCCTTTCTTAGTATTACGGACTAAGGAAGGGTTTTTCTTTTTGTTCGAATATGGAACATTTCATCTCGTCTGTTAAAATTACTATATCACATATTCGCCCAGATTGCAAGCCTTTTTTATCTTTTCTCGGCAAGCCTGTTAAAAATCCTTATATATCTCTGCAATTCCCTGAAACCACATCTCTCAAAATAGTCTATTCCTGTATTTGTTTCCCTTGCCAGGAGCATAATATTTTCCTCAAAGGCTAATTCTCCGCCGTCTTGATATTCTTCCTGTGCTTCTCCGTCAGCACAGTCACAGTTGACCCCGTATCCATCTCCTCCTCTTCGTCCGAATCCCCATCCGATAAAAAATTCCTCACCATAAAACAGATATTCAAAGAATCTCTGAGAGACAGCTTAAACATAACGTCGCTTTCCATTCCCACCGCTTTCGCCGCGAAGCATAGCTGAAAATTTTCATTTTCGGATGGTATAAGCATAATTTCCTTTTTTGAGTTCAGTTTTCTCGCTTCATTTTCGCATTGTTTATACTTCAGATAATTTATGCTGTCAAAATCAAATTCAAATTCCCTGATTGTTTCCCCGTTAAACTCAATAGGGTCTTTTAATTTATAAATGTTGCTTTCCTCGTTATCATCTTCAAAGTCAATATTATCGTAATCCTCACCAAAGAAGAACGAATAGACCACCCCGCATATTCCGACAATGTCCCTCGGGTACAGAGAAAACATAGCCTCTGTCGGAACCCCCGCCGCTATTCCCGCGAAAACAAGCCTGAAAGTTTCACTAAAAATCGGAATAGAGTTTACGCTTATATCCTTTTTATTTCTGATTTTCGCTTCTCTGACGCACCTTCTGTATTCCTTTCTTGTCATACCCTCAAAATTAAAATTCAAATCCTCAATTTTCTTTCCCTCAAAATCAATAGGTCTTTTCAGCCTATAATTTTTCATAAGCAACCGCCTCCTTATCAATATCATATTTTTTAGGTTTAAAAATTCCTGTATTTTAATCCTCAAGGTACGTTAATCAAAACAAAATCGTCTTA
>CAYLJL010000122.1:1540-5780 GCA_964384005.1 uncultured Lachnospiraceae bacterium
AAAAATTCCTGTATTTTAATCCTCAAGGTACGTTAATCAAAACAAAATCGTCTTACGTACCTTTTCGGTAAAATATATGAATTTTTTTCGCACAAAAATATAATCTTGAACCGCAATTATATTTTCGCACTCAAAAATTCCTGTATTTTAATCCTCAAGGTACGTATTAACTGCTCAGTCCTGCCGTTCTTCTCACTGCCGCCAGATAATCAACGCCGTTAATATAAAATATGGAATTAGCCTTATCGATTTCATACATAGTGCTGCCGTCAATTTCAAGCTTCAGGTATAATACCTCAAAATCACTTGATGAGCCTATAGATGTACCGGGGTCCATTTTACCCATTTTAAAATTTTTAGGGATAACCCTTTCGGTAACCTTAATCGGGATTTGTCTGTAATCATGGTCTTTTCCGTCAAATTCCTGCACAGACCCCTTAGCGTAAAAGGTATGCCCTTTAGGTTCTAAAAACATCGCCGTTTCTTCCACAAGAGAACGCCACGTAATAGTTGTTGTCATTGACTGCAGGCTGCCTATAATAGGCAAGTCAATTTCTCCTCCTATGCCCGCTCCCTTGACGGTTTCAGACATATAATTCAAATCGGGAAGAGTCAGGTCAGCGACTCCAACCATCAAATCATCATTGTCAAAAACATAAAACTGCACTAACTTATCAGGTATTTTCATAAAATATTCCCTCCTTTAAAGAAACACTGAATAATTAAAAATTATTTTCGATAACATTAAAACAGCGCCGACAAATAACCGGAGTCATATTCCAGTGTAAATTCAATATCTCTCATAGGTGACGGCGGAGCGAATTTAACCCTGAATCTCACAATTCCGTCAATCACATCTGTCGCAGGATTTTCACTTTCCAGAAATTCAATAGAACCGCCTAAAATATATTCTCTTGAGACAAGGCCGTTAAGCCACATACCAATACTGTCAACAATAGTTTCAATACTTCTTTTCAAAAGAGGATAATCAACCTTTGAGAAATAATTTATAACAATAGAATTGCCCAGCCAGTTAAACATTCTCCTTGTAGGTATAAAGCAGTCTTTAACATCTGTACTTGAGGGATAAATCGCTGTTCTGTTTCCCCAGGCTGTCCAGCCGTTAGTAAAATTAATAGCCGTTACAATTCCGTTGCCGTTCAGATAATCGGCCTGTTCCTTAGGGAGAATAAATTCCCCGCCGTCACCATAGACCAATCCGTTAATTTTCAGCGTATGATTTGACGGTGAGACATAAGGAACCCCGTCGTTTTCATAGTCTGTTAAAGCAATACACCCCGCAAGCTGTACAGATAAATGATATTTATAACCGTCAAGCTCTGTTTCAGGATAGCAAACCACCATATCAGCGCCTGTATAATTATTGTTATTTTTCCAGTTCGCAATATCCGAATACAATATACGTTTCCCATTTTCATCAATGGTAGGCAAGTCTGCCAGAGCAATAGCGTTAAAGCAGCCATTAATACTTTTTGCCTTGGTTTCCATAACCGCCGCCACAGCCGGAGAACCTGAAAATCCGGGGGCAGCTATCTGGCAGGGAATCGTTCTGAATCTCGGAAAAATTTCCGAAATGAGCTCTAACCCTTCATTCTTCCCCGTTTCATAATTAAATCCGCCTATAACATCAAATTTATCAACAGCCTCCGGTTTCAGTCTGGTATAGGAAACCTCCAGTACCGCCCCCTCCGGAATACCCTTCTCGGCATCGGAAACAGCGTTAATGATAACAAAATCATCATCATTAAAAGAAACAGTATAATCTTCGCCCGCAGTATAATATCCGTCTCCCTTTTTAATTTTAACACTGTCTTTAAGCACTCCGTCATCCTCAATAATTCCGCTGTACTCATTAAGCGTGACCTCTTTTGTAACTTCCTCCTTATGCACATCCGGGTCAAGAACATTTACAATAACACAAGGTGAGACTCCATACAAAGAAAACATACTCTGAATAACTTCCGGCGCTGTATAATTATCCCATATTTCCTTTTTGGTACTGAATCCAAAGGAGGAAACCGCCTCCGGATATGTATACACAAGCTTAGGCACATTGGTAACACCATAAGGATTTTCTGTTAAATGAACAGGAGCCGTTACAAAAAATACAGGCATAGCCGACTCAACCTCAACAGGAGCGACAATGCCTGTCGCGTCCTCGTTAATATAAACACCGTGTTTATAGGCCATTATAACAAACCTCCCTCGTTAATAATTTTAACAGCCTCTGAATATAAGCTGTGTTCTTTTGTTCCTTTAATTTCAGATTTTCTTTTAAATTCCGCAAGTTTTTCAACGTCAATAATCAATTTCCCAAAAACAGGATTTCTTGAAATGAAGCCGGATACATATTCGGGCAGCTTTTTATAAATCTTTCCCGTAGTCAGAACATTATCGGGAACAGACGGTCCCATATAAATAACCGCTTTGGGTTCCGCCGCTTTTTTCTTTTCAGCAGCGTTTTCCATAACTTTCTTTGCGTTCTTTTTTTCTTCCGGCTCTTTGATTTGCGGCTGCGGGGCAGCCGCTGTTTTTAAATCTTGTTTACTATCCATAAAATAAAAACCTCCTTTTCCTGACAGTTTTATCGTCACGTCCCGCTTAAACCCTGCGCGCGCTAATAATTCTTATTTCTCAGATTCAAACTGTTTCAAAAACCCGTACCTGTGTTTATCCATTCCGGAACATCAATCAGAAAATCAGCGTTTATATACCCTTCCCAGACAGGATAATACTGTTCCCGCGGTACCTCCATTGAAAAATTATCCTCGAAAAGATGTACCTTAGGAATATATGTTCCATTAAATAAAGCTTGTCTTGTATATTCCATAACATTCCATAAATCTCGATAACCGCTTCCGTCTTCATCTGTAATCTGTCTGTTGTTTATTGACCGTACACCCCGACAATGACAGCCAAATAAAATAACAGTTTTCAGACAATGAATATTTTTCCCGTTTGCCTTCATTGTTTCCAGTTTATTGACCCGAAAACAAATGTATGGCAGTTCGGATATATCAGAATCATCGTTCATTTTCGGCAGCAGAAAACCTTTTATAACTTTCGGATTTTTGTAAATCTCCTTATGGTTTTTACTATCAAACCCTTTGAGTTTAAATTTTGCGGCGACTTTTTTTCCAAGAAAGTCAATAAAATAATCCTCAAATTCCATTGGCGTAAACATATTAATCCCTCATTTCCTGCCTTAATACCTGCTCTATAGCCCTGTCAATGCTTTTTTCAAACCTTTCTTTAGTTTTTTCAGCAATTTCCTGTGTAATATCATCATTCGCAAGCATCTGGCTTGTTCCCGGCCCGAAAAGCTCTCTGACAGACTCAATTCCTTTTTTTGATTTTGCCCTCACTTTTGCGTATTCTTTATCGGATTTGGTCATATGTTCAAATGTACCTGTTCTCGCGAAAATTCCCTGATGCCCCGAATTCATAACCGCGGCAAATCCTCCTGTTCTTCCGCCCGATGAAGATGTTTTGGGATTTGCGAAAGCGGTAAGCCGTTTTGTATTTTTTCTGAATTTTGACTTTGTAAGAGAAAGCGGTCTGCCTTTTGTTTCAACACTCGCTGTAAGTGTCTGTTTTGTTGACAGAACCGCTTTAAGATTTCCTGTAATATCTCCTTTCTTTTTAACGGTATAATTTTTCGCAATTTCATTTCCTGCATCTGTTTTAGCGCCTTTTATAGCTTCATTCAAAGCCATATTTAAAGCCTTATTGTATTTGTCCGGATTTCCCAGAACAGATTCAAGCTTCCTTTTAACTTCCTCCCAGTCAATATCAATGTCAACATAATCTTCAGCCATAAAATCACCGTCCGATATTTTTTCCTATCGTAACCGTCAGAACCCCGAAACCGTCGTCGGCAACATCCGCCACCTGATACATCTCATCATCAAAAAAGAAGCTGCTGTTTATTCTGGGAATAAACCCAAGCAGCTCCTTCTGTACATAAAACAAAATCATTTTTTCATAAATTCTGTCAAGAGGTGTAAACTTGCTTCCGACAAGCTCGTTCATTTTATCATCGTCAACCGCTACGGGAAGTTCTCTGCCGTTAATCAGGTGATTTTCGGCAAATTCATCAAAATTGAAAAAAGTATTTTTTGTATCATCAGCGACACTCTCTTTAAATGTTATAGGTTCAGAATTTATTTTAATTTCCATCCGCTTCCTGTGTCTCCTCAATATAATTAAGCAAAGAGTT
>CAYLJL010000123.1:0-5772 GCA_964384005.1 uncultured Lachnospiraceae bacterium
ATTCAATGCTTCTTAACGCTTTCGGCGTTTAAAAATCAAAACGCCTTTCGCTAAATTAGCGCCGCGAAGAACACAGGCGGCAAAGCCGACTTTTGCGCAGCAAAAGCGCTGACCATTGAATGAAATATTTTTTTGTTGGATTGATATAATTTCGTAGTTTCGAAAGAAGTCTACTGAATATTTTCATTATTTACTATATGTGCCGCTACTATCTGCAAAAATATATTTTTTATCTCAATAAGCATTTCAGGATATACATATCCTTGTACAAAAAGCAATTTTATCAGTTTTTGGTCCAGCTCGTTATAGCAGGAAACATCTATCTCGTTAATAATATCGGGAAAGAAAAAGAATACTTTTTCTTTTAAGAAATTAAAAATATCAGGTATATAATCAAATTTTGTAAATATTGTATATAAAGTATTCAAATAAAACATCTGTATAAATCTATGTTCTAAATAATCATGAAAAACATCAAATATACCCCTCTTTTTATATTCCTCAATAATTAAGATTTCAATAGATAACCTGTCAAAATGACTTTTATCATTACGGACGTGTACAGCAGAATTACCCCGTTGAAAATAATGATATAAAACCTTATCTGCAATACACGTATTTTTTATATACAAACTTAATACAGAACCCCAGAAATTATCCTCATATATCAATTTTTCAGGAAACCAGATATTATTTTTCAGAATACGTTCTTTTAAATATATCCCTGACCATACTCCGCCCCATCTTCCCTCTTTGCCATAATCATGAATTTCTTCCTTGTAAAAACCATTTATTTTCTCAAAATCATATAAAATCAATGATTCCTCTGCGGGAGCTTCAGAAGGAATAAAATCCACGAGATTAAATTTTTCGGGAGTAGCAAAATCATATATACATTTACATTTGACAGTATCCAGTTTTTTGTCAGATATAATATTATATAAAATTTCATACATATTAAGTTCAATCCAATCGTCGGAATCGACAAACCCTATATATTCAGCGTCAGCATAACATAAACCGATATTTCTCGCACCGCCCTGACGTAAATTTTTATTATATGAGATAACAATAATATTTTCAGGATATTTCTTTTCCCAGTTTATTAATTTGTCAAGTGTATTGTCAGTTGAAGCGTCATTAACCGCTATAACCTGAAGTTTATCAATTCCGATAGTCTGAGATGTGACAGTCTTCATACAGCGGTCAATATATTCTTCCACATTATAACAAGGAATAATAATACTTATATAAGGTTTTAAAGAATTACCATTTTTACTATATGTTCTTTTTTGAATTATCGCTTTATAAACTTTACTGTTATCCTGATATTTTTCAATACCTGTCAATAAATTATCCGGAACGTAAACTATCATTACAGGTCACTCTTTTCAATAATATGTTTTTGAGAAACATCTAATAATATGTAATAAAAATAATTTTTAAATCCCTCGGTATTTTTTCTATTTTCTCACAGCGAAATCAATTTGCTGAATACTTCCGGCGCCGCCGCTTTCTCTGAGATAAACGCCTGTACTTCTTACCTGAGCGTTCTGCTGATTTGTCTCCGCATCGTTCACACTGAACTCTGTAGAAACGCTGTTCAGATATATAGCGCCTAAATCAGCCTCTTTAAGAGAAAGCAAGACGTCTTCTCCCTTTTCGTTTTTTGTCCATACCTTCAGTTTGCTGTAAATTTCATCAGCCTCGTCAATCCAGCCGTTTCCGTCGTCATCATAGCGCGCCAGTTCTTTAAATCCATTACCCGTCGTAGCGCCGAAAAGTTCACTCCCGTCATTAATAATACCGTCGCCGTTTTTGTCCAGAGCCAAAAAACCGCTTCCTTTTCCAAGCTGTGAAATTTCCTCTTTTTCACCGTCGGCATCAATATCAAAATAAAAAGTCTGGTCACTGACATTAGCGGCGGCAGAATCCAAATTTATAACCAACGGGTCCTGCAATACAATTTCCTCTGACGTATAACTCTCCATATATTGTTCAAAACTTCTTGACATCTCAACGTTTACGTTAAAAGAAATTTCCCTGCCATCGGCAGTTTTAACAAGTCCTGTTGAGGAAAAAGCCGTTACTTCCTCTTCTTTAACAAAAACAGATTCTCTCCTTTCAACCTGCCAGACAAGAGTATTATCACTATTCACCGTTATATTATTGTTTGACAGCATAACATTCGCGGAATTATCCGTTTTTATTCCTTTTATCCTGTTTGACAGCTCTGACATCTTGCCAAAAAAATCGTATGAATATTTGCCCTTTCCTTTAGTCTTCGAAAGGGCCTGTAAAATTTTCAGAAGCGCTTTAAGTCTGATTGTGTAAGTGTCCTCAAACTTTATAGCGGCGCTTTGTTTTGCGCTTGCCGCTGTCGCCAGAGTAGCCATGCTTGCATCAGCGGTATTTCCCGCGGCGCCCTTGCTGCCATCGCTTTCGGAATTATCAGTCTCATCTATGAATTGTTCATAACTGTCCTCGTTTAAAATGCCTTTGTTAATATAACTTGACGATGATTTGCTTTTAGCGAGATATTCTCTTGCCTCATCGGAAATAGTCAAAACATCCCTTGAACTTATTTTTGTAGTAACATCAGAACCCTTTGTCTTTCTCTTTTCCTCAACCTCTTTTATCTGAACAGTGCTGCTCTTTCTCGAAGAACCCATAGCAACGTTGTAAGAATCTATAATCATAATATCAATCTCCTTTTAATTTCCATAACAACGGCCCGATAATACAAATAAAAACACAATTAAAGCGCATTTTTTCGCTCTTATTGCCTATAAAATTTCACTTCTTATACGTATTATCGTCAGAAAACAAAAAAAAGATAATGCAATTTCCAATAAAATTTTTATTCTTAATATAGTCAATCAACTTGAAAATGGTCAGAAGGAGGCGAGATGAAAATTATTTTTATTTTTGAATTGTGCGGTATTTCCCTAAGCTTACCTTATGAAATAACATAGCTTTCAATTCCTTTCATTATAAAAGATATATAATCGCCCGTCATAGCGTCAAAAACAGCGACGTCGTTTACTATTTCCCATTTATCTCCGGTTTTAATAAGGTCGACTGGTACTTCCTTTTCAGTTTTTTCCTGATTTTTATAATTATCGGTATATTTTTGCAGAACAGGATAAAACTCCGCAGCGATTTCCTCCTCGGTCGCGTCAGATTTTCTTGAGATTTCTTTTGTATTAAATTCCTCATAAGTATCCATCATGATATAGGAAATCAAAATATTCCTCATTTTAACCATAACACGCGCCTCGTCATCCTTAATCTCACAGCTTACTATCTCATACTCAAAATTTTCGGTAATAGTATCCCATGTATATTTCACAACCTCATTCTGAGATGAAGAATTTTCATCAAGAGAGAAAATTCCGTCAACCATATAATCTCTCATGGCGCCAATATTATTGGCCTTAAATTCCAAAAGAAAACTGTCAACAATATATTCCGCTGAACCTTTTTCATAGCTTGATTCAGGAGTTTCCCCGCTCCGGTTTGATTCTCCTTCCTGCGAAGAATCTCCGCCGCAGGCGGAAAACAGAGAAACAACACCTAAAACCATAATAATTAAAATATTTTTAACTTTCATAAATTAAACCTCCTTTATATATCATAGGAAATAAAAATTTTAATCCTGCCGCCCCGCCCGCTTACGGAACACGTCAAGGATGCGAGGGACAGCCTGACTTACTTATTTTTAAATTTACCGGTATTTCCTTGATTAACTATAATATATCCTTAAACTGCATATTGTATAATTCCGAATATCTCCCTCCTTTTTCAAGTAAACCGGAATGATTTCCCATTTCCACAATCTTTCCCTGATTCATAACTATGATTTTATCGGCGTTTACAATCGTTGAAAGTCTGTGCGCTATAACAATAGACGTTCTCCCTTTCATTAAATGCTCTAAAGCGTCTTGTACCAATTCTTCAGACTCGGAATCCAACGCGCTTGTCGCCTCGTCCAATATAAGCAGTTTGGGATTTTTTAAAAATACTCTCGCTATTGCTATACGCTGTTTCTGCCCTCCTGACAGACCTATACCCCGTTCTCCGAGTATTGTTTCAAAACCTCGCGGAGTTTTTATTATAAAATCATACGCGTTGGCCGCTTTGGCAGCTTCCTCTATTTCCTCGTCTGTCGCCTCCTGTTTTCCATAGAGTATATTTTCCTTTATTGTACCCGAAAAAAGCAATGTATCCTGAAATACCATACCCATATTCTCATACAGCGATTTTAACGAATATTCCCTGACGTCTATGCCGTTAATCATAACGCTTCCGCAATCAGGGTCGTAAAAACGCGCCAGCAGGTTCACTAATGTGGTTTTACCGCAGCCGCTTGAACCTACCAACGCGATGTTTTCTCCCTGCCTGACAGAAAAATCAATATCATATAATGTATAATTTTCCTCCTTCAGATTATATTTAAAGTATAAATGATTAAAACTTAAATTCATAGGCATATGGCGCTCAAAGTTTACAGGATTTTCTATTTCCTTTATATCAAGGGGAGTATCCAGTATTTCAAATACCCTTTCAATTCCGGCGAGACTTTTTGAATATACGACATTAAGCTCCGCGAATCTTCTTAACGGAGTTACAAAATATCCCAGATATGAATAAAATACAATCAAATCTCCTATACTCATAGCGTCGTTTACTATATATATGGCTGATAAGCAGACAACGACAGAGCATATTATCTCATATAAAGAATTGGTAACCGCCTCGCCTAACGAGAAATAACGATTTGCTTTTCTTAAAAAACTATAGATTTTTCCGGAATATTTTCTGAACTTGTCCATTTCGTAGTTTTCCATATTAAAAATCTTGACAGTAGCAAAACCCGCCATACGTTCCTGAGTATATCCTGATATTTCAGAAATATTGCTCTGAACCTTTTTACTTTCGATACGTATGCGCATACGAATTTTCTTAGTAATAATAATTGACAGCGGCAACACGACAGAACATATTATTGTTAAAGAAATATTAATCGAAAGCATAAATCCCAGATATATCACAGACATTATAGAGTCAATCCAGATATTAGTCGCCACATTCCACACAAAAGTGTTTACAGACTCAACGTCGCTGCTTATCCGGGTAACCAGATTACCGGATTTATTTTCATGATGGAACAACGCCGACATTTTTTGCAGATACTGATATAACTGACATCTCATAGTGTGAGTTATCCTGTTTGATACCTCCAACGAACAAGCTTGTCTTAAAAACGCCGCCGGTATATACACAAATGAATGTATTACAAGTAATATAATAAGCCATTTTAAAACCTCATCTATTTTTTGCTGTGCCGTCAATATTTCCGATACAAGAAGACTGTCCGTAAAATATTTTAAAACCTGTGGCAGCAGAAGCGGTATCACCAATTTTAACACACCAAAGACAGTCGAAAAGAAAATAAGATACCAATAAGGTTTTATGTATAACAATAAACGAAAAAGAGTGTTTTTCTTTGTATTCATAAATAATATAACCTCCAATCGCGGATAAAAATTGATTTGCGCCCCATCGGAAAAATGCCGCCGGCGTTAAAAAATCTTAAAGCGTATCTGAAAACTAAAATATACATAAAAAATCATAAAAAAGTAAAACAAACTTGAAGCGTGTTTGTTTTATTTTTCATAATTTTTTGATATTTTTACCTTATAAAGATATTTAATTCAGGCTGTCGAAAAAGTTAAAATTATAAAAAATATGAATTTTTTGAAGAATAAA
>CAYLJL010000124.1:0-5755 GCA_964384005.1 uncultured Lachnospiraceae bacterium
CAGGATTGTAAATTTTTAAATTTTTACCGAAAAGTTTTAAGTTATACAGATGCTGTTCGTTTCCGCTGTATACTTTTTCATTATATTTAAAAGGAACGGTCACTGTCATTTTTCGGGTTATTTTTCCTTTTATTTCCGCTGAGGAATGAGTATAATTTTTTATTATTCCGTTTTCGTCCTCAGATATTAAAAGTTCACCTGAAACAAGAATATCGCCTTTTGAAACGGCGTCTCCTTTTTTCACAAGAGGAGTACCTCGTTTTGTTATTATTGATTCTATTATGGCGTCTTCTTTTGCCGTTATATCACATGGTTCTGACGCGTCTATTTTTTCTATAACGGGAAGTGTTTCTCTTAGTTCTATAGACGCTTTTGTACCTTTTATCTCTATTGTTATCCATGAAATTTCAGGAAATTGATTTTTTAATTCCTTTTTTAAATTGTCCGTATCAACGGAATTTTTATAAGAACCTATTGAAAATCCGCATGACTCGCAAAAGCTTAGTATATCTTTTGTTTTTATTCGTGAATTTCCGCTTACTTCAATTAACCATATAAAAGAAGAAAGAACATACAGCGATATTATAAATATTATTATTCCTAATATGTAAAACTGCCTTTTTTTTAAAGAATTTATTACAAAGGGTCTGCCGAAACGGCCTTTTATCTTAACATGACATTTTGATTTTTTTGTATAGGGTTTTAACTTTTTAAAATCTTTTACGGAAATTTTCATTTCCGCTCCTCTTTGGGTTTCCGTTAAATCCCATATTAAAATTCCTTTTTTTGATATGAGGTTCAGAAAACGCTCTATCGAAAAACCTCTTACTTCTATAATAACATAACCAAGCAAATAATTCCATAGCATTGAGAGCATATTTTATCACCTACAACAAAAAATAATATAAATTTAATAAAAAAAATAAAATATCTGCGGAAATGCCGATTATAGCGAAACAATAAAATAATATACAGAAAAAATTCAATAAAATAACGTGAGTTCGACAAAAATTTATAGTTAATGGAACCTTTTTCTGTCGCAAAAAGGCTGGCCGCAAAGCTGCGCTTTGCTGCCAGCTTTCCAGCCAAGGTTCCGGACCTCCCAAAATGCTCTTGGAGCGTAAAAACCTTGAGGCTCTGCCTCAAACTCCGCAAACTTTTTAAAAAAAGTTTGACAAAAACTCTTGTGCGAAACTCCGTTTCGCTGTTATTTTTCATCGAACTCACGTTAAAATACAGGAAACAACGACAAATTAAAAAATAATTTTTCAAAAAAATTGAAGTATTAGTGTTATTTTTTATAAAAAATGACACTAAACGTAACTTTTAAGTTTGAAAAATTATTTTTATTATCCTTTGTGCGGTATATTAAGGGATTATTTTATTGTTTCGCGATAAAAATTCTGTAAGTTTCTATAATTCAAAAATTAAAAATTGTTTTTATTTTTGAATTGCGGGCTATTTTCTTAGCTAATTGATTATACAATCGCCATCTATATATATTCAAAATTTGAGATTGTACCAGATATTACTATTAAATCTTTTCTTAATTCTTTTAAAAAAAGTTTTGTCCCTTCTATGGAGATTATTCCCTCGGAGGTGGATATTCTTATTTTTTTTTGATTATATTCTATTATGTTTTTATAATTTTCTATTGACATATTATTTTTTCCGGTAAGAGTTATCAGCGGAAGATTAAGCATTATTTCTTTAGGCAGGTCAAGCGCTGTTGTTAAATTTGATTTTAACGATTTTATGGGGGATTTTTTATTGAAATTCATCTTTATACCTCCCTTTAAAAAATTATATGACTTTTTAAATTTATTTATACGGTTTTATATTTTCAAAGCAAAAAAAATGTGATATACTTATAGCAAATCAATAAAATAATGAACAAAAAACTTTTAATGGTACCTGATATATTAAGGAAATTCTTTTATCGTTTCGCCCTGAATATTTTGCGACTTGTTATAAAATAGTAAAATTGTTGAAGGTTATTCATAAATTGGAGGTAATTTATATGTCAAATTTTTTCTATGATAAGGATATTGAAACGGAAATTATTGAAAAGGGAAAAAACTACAGAAAAGTAAAGGCGCACGGCGGAAATATTATGTTTGTTGAGGTTATTTTTGAAAACGGCGGAGAGGGAGCGCCTCATACTCATATACATGAACAGGCAAGCTATTGTACGGAAGGTGAGTTTGAATATACTGTGGGTGATGAAACAAGGATTATCGGCGCGGGAGACACTGTTTATATTCCGTCAAATGTTATTCACGGCTGTAAGCTTCTTGGAAAAAGAGGGGTTCTTATAGATATATTCTCACCCCAAAGAGAAGATTTTTTAAATAAATGAGGTTATTTGTGATGGAATATATAATTGATAGATTTGTGGAAAATTTCGCGGTATGTCAAAATGCCGATAACGATGAAATTAAAAATATTGAGCGCAAATTTGTTCCGAAAGAAGCAAAGGAAGGCGATATAATTGTTTTTTCTGACGGCAGGTATTTTTTGGACAATGAGAAAACCGCGGAAAGAAAAAAAGTGATTAAAGAGAAATTCAATTCTCTATGGAAATAAGGAGAAAGAGACAGTTTCAAAAGATTATTGTACGGAAGGTGCTTTTGATGCGTTCTATTTTCGGAAAATTATTTATTATTTATTTGGCGGCTCTGGTTGTAAGTCTTATTTTTATTACAATAACTCTTGTGAAAGCTTTTGGATTGTATCTGGAAAGTCAAAAAAAAGATTTGCTTACCGAGCAAGGCGTAAAGATTGTTCAGGCCCTTGAGGAATCTTACTACTGGGGCGGATTCTTTGACAAAAAGAAACTTGACAGCGAGATTTCTATACTTGACGAGTACCTTGACGCGAGTTTTATTTATATTGATTCAAGCTATAAAATAAGAATTATTTCTGATGATATTGACTCTAAATGGCTTGATGAAAGTATCGCGGCTTATGAAGTGCAGGACGCTATGGAAGGCAATATTACGGAAAGCAAAGGAAATCTTGGGGGAATATTTGACAAGCCTGTCATTACGGTCGGATATCCCGTTGTTGTCATGGGAGAAATAAACGGCGTTATTTTTATGAGTTCTTCTCTGACGGAGCTTGAACAACTCGGAAACAGCGTATATAAAGTAATTATTTGTATAATTTTTGCCGGAGGGGTTTTTGGATTTATTATTATTTATTTCTCCTCAAAAAAGGTTACCAAACCTTTAAGAAAAATTAACGAGGCGGCTAAAATTATAGCTAACGGAGATTTTGAGAAAAGAATCTTTGTAAAAGGTTCCGATGAGGTGGCGCAGCTCGCGAAAAGTCTTAACGATATGGCGGAAAGTCTCAATGAACAGGAAAAAAGACGCAGGGAATTTATTTCCAACATATCTCATGATTTGCGTTCTCCTCTTACCTCAATGAAGGGATTTGTACAAGCGATTATTGACGGGACTATTCCTCATGAAAAACAGGAACATTACTTGAAAATTGTTCTTGATGAGTCAGAAAGACTTGCTTCTCTCGCAAATAATATGGTCAATATAAACAGCCTTAACGGAAAAGAGAATATTCTTGATTTGTCCGAATTTGACATTAACGACCTTATTAAAAAAACAATTTTTAATTTTGAAAACAGACTTATAAGCAAAAAAATTAATTTACGGGTTACTTTTCAGGAAAATGTATTTTTTGTAAGAGCAGATTATGAAAAAATACAGAGGGTTATTTATAATCTTGTAGATAACGCTGTTAAATTTACCGACGTTGGCGGAGAAATATTTTTAGAAACTCAAAAACATGATAATAAAAAAATTTTAGTGTATGTGAGAGACAATGGCCGTGGTATTTCCGAGGAAGATAAAAAAAGAGTTTTTGACAGATTTTATAAGGCTGATGTTTCAAGAGGCGAGGATAAAAAAGGCAGCGGTATAGGTTTATCCATAGTCAGGGAATTTATTTTGGCTCACGGGGAAGTTATTACACTTAACAGTGAACTTAATAAAGGATGTGAGTTTATTTTTACTCTGCCTTTTGTAAAAAACAGAAGCAAACAATAAAAAACTAAGAAAAATTTACGTGTTGTTTACAAGCGGTTTTTGAAAAAACTTTGAGCTATTCTTTATGATTGTGAAAGAATAGCTTATTTTTTTACGAACAAATGGGGAAAAGCTATAAGAGTCAGCTTTTCCCTGAAATACCGCGTTTTAATACCATCTTGTCATCGGCAAATCGTTATTTATTCCGTTTGTCACAAGAATTTGATGCAAGTCCACGACCCCGTTATGGAAAATCGCAGCACAGGAACAAAGATACATTTCCCACATTCTTATAAACTCAATGTCAAATTTTTTTGAGATTTCATCTAAATGGTCATGAAAGTTTTTATTCCAGCACAGCAACGTTTTTGTATAGTGATTTCTCAAACTTTCAACATCAAGAGTATGGAAATCATATTCTCCGAACAAATGCTCTATCTCACGCAGACTTGGTATAACTCCGCCGGGAAAAATATATTTTTTTATCCACGGGTCTCCGTCAAATTCTTTTAACGCGCTTATATAGTGAAGAAGAAAAAGTCCGCCGGGATTTAATATTTTCTTAGTGCATTCTATGAATTTATCATAATTTTTTCTTCCTACGTGTTCTAACATACCTATACTTACAATACGGTCGAATTTTTTGCCTGAACCCGGTAAATCACGATAGTCCATAAGCTCTACGCTTAAATAATCCTCAAGATGTTCTTCTTTTATACGTTTACTGAACTCTTTTTGCTGTTCTTTGCTTAAAGTTATTCCCAGACCTTTGACTTTATATTTTTTTGCCGCGGTTATTAAGAGATAACCCCATCCGCAGCCTATATCCAAAAGTGTCTGCCCCTCTTTAAGATATAACTTTTTTAAAGTGTAGTTTATTTTATTTATCTGCGCGTCATAAAGAGAATCGTCCTCATTTTTAAAATATCCGCAGGAATAGCTCATGGTTTCGTCAAGCCACATCTTATAAAAATCGTTGCCTATGTCGTAGTGTGAGGAAACTTCTTTTTGCTGATTCTTTTTTGAGGTCGACGTAAAAAGAAGCTTTTTCAATAAGCCTGTATTTGTTGAAAATTTTTCTCTCTGACCAAGAAAGCTGTCGAGCGCTTTATATAAGTCGCCTTCGATTATCAAATCTCCTTTCATATACGCTTCTCCCAAAGCAAGGGAGGTACTTTTTGTAAGTTCGGAGAGGGAAAGAGGTTTTTTAAACTCTACGGTAAAAATAGGCTCGCCCGTTCCAATCAAATGTTCTTGTCCTTTTATTTTTATTAAAAAGGGATGTTCATCGAATTTTTGCAAAAATTTTAACATTAAGTTATCTGCAGCGTCCATTTTTTTCTTCCTTTCGTAGTTATAAACATTTATTTTCGCAAGCTACAAAAACGCTGATTGCAGCGAAGCACTAAAAATTTTGTGACTTGCCGTAATTTATAAGCCGTTTTTAAAAGTATTCGGTTTGTTAAAACAGCGCTTCTATATATACATTATATACCTTTTTTACCGAATTTTAAAGAGTAAATTATTTTTATTTTTATAAATACAGGAATAAATCTCTTTTTAAATATCATAAAATATCCCGAAAACATAAAAATGTGTACTTGCTATAGTCAATAGACTTCTTTCGAAACTTCATGCCAATAGAAGTATCGTCAAAAAAATTATTTAATTAAATATTTCTTAACGCTTTCGGCGTTTAAAAAGCAAAA
>CAYLJL010000125.1:0-3983 GCA_964384005.1 uncultured Lachnospiraceae bacterium
TCGAAGGATATTTTTTAAGCTTTTTAATATTTGTCGCGCCTTCCTCAAAAATTATACTATCGCTGTCTGAGCTTCTGTCCTGAACAATGGAAAAACCGTTTCCTGAAGACCTGATGGTATAATTAATTGTAGACCCCGCACTTGAAAATACAGCGTTATCAATATCTAATTTAATGTCAGAATTTCCCGTCTCAATACTTCCATCAAAAATATATTTAACAGGAGTTTCTTCAAGAGGACCGCTGAAGTCAAAATCAAAATCAAGACGTTTTCCGCTTTCAGAATTATACAAAGAAAGCGTTATACTTTTAGTGTTAAGAGAAAGCGGTTCAAAACGTAAAATAGTCTCCCCGTCTTCCTCATCTGTTTCCTGTGACATATTTTGTATAAATGATAAATCCATTCCATACAAATTATTGTTGTTATCACTTAAAATAATATTATATTTCTGAATATTAAATTTATTTTTAAAATAAAATAACGTAGCTTTTGAATCAACAAGCATTTTTGACAACTCAAATTCCTCGCCGTCAATCTCGCCCTTTTGCGACAAATAGATATAATTCGCCTCATTCGACTTATAAGAGGAAACATCAATTACATTTTGCTCTTTCACTTCTTTCGGACGTTTTGTAGCCTTAATATCAAGGGAACTGATTATAAAAATAAAAACAATTACAGCAATTATAAGCACAAGTAAAATTCCTATAAGCGCGGCATAAAGTATATTTATTCCCTCGTCCTTCTTGCCCTCACCGTTTTCCCGCGCTTCTCCATTAAGTTCATTTTCAATCTCCGCAAGCACGTCTTCTTTATCATTTCTTATTGTATCATATACAGAAATATCATTTATGTACTCATAGTCAACATCTTTAATTTCAGTTTCAGCGTCTTGTTGTAAAAGTTTGGAGATTTCAGAATCATAATCAAATTTATCGCCGTCCTCGACAGGACTCGTCTCCTCCTTGATTTCAGGTTCTTCCTCAGAAACAGCGGCTTCAGATGAAATAAAATTTTCGCCATAATCTTCCGATTCAATCTTGTCAGATTCCGGCATAAATAAAGCGTCGGGGTCTATTACCTCCGAGACGTCGCCGCCCATATCCTGAGCGGTTTCGCTCTCATTTTCCGGATAAACCACGCTTTCTTTCAAAGCTTCCTTATTGTCCTCAATCAGACTTTCCGCTATATTTTTATCGTCATCTCTGCCTTTAAAAATTTGTTTAAATTTATCAAAAATCAAAAGATACACCTCCATGTACATTTTGTAAATTTTATTTTATTGTATCATAAATAATATACCATAAATATAATAATACTGTCAAAAGAATTTAATATTAAATTACAGTAAAACAATAAAATAATGCAATCGACAAAGCATAAAAAACCTGATATATTTCACAATTATTTTGTTGTTTTGCCCTGAAAATCCTGCGGATTGCCATAATCTTTTAATTGAAAAAAGGATAAACCACTCCTAAAATCATAATAATAACCAATAAAGCGGCAATAATTCCGACAATAACTCTTTTTTTCTCATTATTAATCCTTTTCATAAATTCAATTCTTCCTTTCATTTATCTTATAGAAATACCGACAAATTTCAAGATAAAAATAATTTTAAGTCTGAAAAATTATTTTTGTTCTACTTTGTGCGGCGTTTCCTTATTTATTTTCTTATTATTTATTTTCCTGTTGTTTCACCATAAATAAATAAGCGGAACATTATTTTGTTTTAATAATTTTTTTCAGAAACCTTGTCGGTTTTACTTCATGGTCATACCTTGATTTAACAATCGAAATATATAAAAGCTTTTTTGCTCTTGTTATAGCCACATAAAACAGCCTTCTTTCCTCCTCAATTTCATCAAAAGAGGTACTTTTCTCATGAGGTATAACTCCCTCTACGGCGCTTGTTACAAAAACAATATCAAATTCAAGCCCTTTTGCGCTGTGCATGGTAGATAAAACCACTCCGTTGGAAACCGAATTTTTTCTAACCTTTTTTTCTTTCATTTCCAAAATAACATCAGCTGTATGAGTAAGATAGTCCTCTATTTTTTCATATCCTTTTGCCGCCTCCTGAATTTCGTCAAGAACCTCATAAAGACTTTTCGGGGTAACTTTTCTGAAAGCCGCATATTCTTTTATGTACTCGTCATAACCGATAACTTTCCTTATATATTTAAAAGTCTCATAAGTGGTTTTTCCTTTTGCGGCGGATAAATGATATATAAGCTCGTCAAGACGCTCGCTCTGCCATAATTTAATATCCTTTACTTTATACAGGGAATTAATCAGGGAATCATCTTTAATTTTTTTCGCTTCCGCCAGAAGAGTCTTACTTATATATCTTTTTGGCTTATTTATAATTCTTTCAAGGGCGGAATCATTGTTTATGTTTAAAATCAAGTTAAGATAAGCGAAAATATCTTTTGAAATCCGATGCTCATAAATGCTCGGAACTTCGTCTTTAATCTGATATGGAATATTAAAATCCATAAAAGCGTCAACAATGGCTCTTGCCTGAATATTAGTCCTGTAAATAACAGCGACTTTATTTAAATCCGGATTAGTCTTATTTTTATAAGCCGCAATTTTTTTAGCTACTTCAACAGCTTCCGCGCCAATATCGTCGCTTTTTATCAAAACCGGCATATTTCCGTCTTTTTGAGTACCCTTAATAATTTTTTCATATCTGTTTTTATTTCCTTTTATTACGGCATTGCATAAATTTATAATCTGAGTTGTCGACCTGTAATTCACGTCAAGGATAATTTTCGCAACATTATCAAAATCCTCGGGAAATTTCATAAGAAACTCGGGGCTTGCTCCCCGGAATTTATAAATACTCTGGTCGTCGTCCCCAACAATAAATATATTTCCGTCTCTGTTCGTCAAAAGTTTTATACATTCATACTGAGCCTTATTTATATCCTGAAATTCGTCTATTAATATGTACTTATATCTTTTTTTCCATATTTCAAGGACGTCTATGTTTTTGCTTAAATACTCATAGCATTTGCAAATCATATCGTCAAAGTCAATTTTGTTGTTCTGCTCTTTAATACTCTCATATTCCTTAAAAAGCGAAATAAATTCCGTTTTGCCAAAATTAGACGTTCTGTAATTTTCAAAATCAATAAGTTCGTTTTTAATAAGAGAAATTTCATTCAAAGCGTTGGCGATATATTCTTCCTCATCTTCAATAATAAGCTCTTTTTCGGTAATAATTTTTTTAATAATAGCGCGCCTTTCTTCCTCCTTGATAATATTTTCTATGTCAAAACCAAAACCGCTCCTTAAAATTCTAAAAAAATAAGAATGAAAAGTACCGAAAAAAACCTGTGATTCTTCATCAATTTCTTTAAAACGGCCTTTCATCTCATTTGCGGCCGACTTTGTAAACGTTATAACAAGAATATCCCTTGGTGAAACATTATATTTTTCAATGAGATTTTTTATTCTGTGTATAATAACTGTAGTCTTGCCGCTTCCCGGTCCCGCCAAAACCATCATAGGACCGGTATTATGAAAGGCAGCCTTTTTTTGTTTTTCATTCAGTTCTATATCGGACATAATAATGCCTCCAAAACAAAAAATATATTAGTCTCCAAAATAGTGACATACAGCGAAACAAAAAAATAAACAGGCAAATTTTAATAAAGACCGATATATCAGGGAATTCTTTTATTTGTTCGCTCTAAAAACTTTCAGAATCGGGTTCCGTACACCCGTTATTTAAACATTGACTTACTCACAGCGATAAGTGTATAATATAATTAAAATTATAAGAAATATAAACTATAATAAATTCAGTTTACAGTAAAATAATAAAAGAATGAACAGACAAGCTTTAATAAAATCTGATATATCAAAAAGTTATTTTATTGTTTCGTGCTAAAGATTTTGCTAATTACTATAATTACATTATAACATAATTTTTTCATATGTAAAACATAAATAAAATTTAAGGAGAAATA
>CAYLJL010000125.1:3993-5728 GCA_964384005.1 uncultured Lachnospiraceae bacterium
TATTTTTTTTATATTATTTTTAGGAACAGCTCTCGTAATACAAATTATGATGAGAAAGAATAAAGTTGATTTCAAAAAAACTCTTGAGAACATTCAAGAAAGAGAGCAGAAAGCGAATTTAAGCAGGAAAAGGGATATAGAAAAAGAATTTTACGTAATACCGGATAAAGATATTCTTCCGATAAAAAATTATGAGGAAACTCCTGAAAACAAAAAAATAATAGCGGTACAAAAACTTGTTTTAAAAAAAGCGGAACTTACAATGCTTAAATTTGACGAGCCCATTTCAAATACAGATTTAAAATTCAAATATGGATTTGCCAATCTTGAAATAATCACAATATATGAAGAACATTATAACTCTTATATGCAGGCTCTTGTAGAATGGGCAAAAATGCTTTTTGAGAGAAATAATTTATCAGACGCCGAAATAATATTAAACGAGGCAATTCGTTTAAAATGTGATTTAAGCCGTGCATATATGCTTTTAATTGATATTTACAAACAAAAAAATGATTTGGAAAAGCTAAAGAACCTGATAAATACAGTTGAAAACTCAACATTGAAATTAAAATCAAAAATTCTTGAATATTCTGAAGCATCTTAAATTTGTACCTGTCTGAACCGGAATCGAGCAGAAGGCTATCCATCAGCCCTCTGCTCGATTCTGTATATAAAAATTACAGTATACTGCGTTTTTTCAATTATTTACTGCATCTGTAGACTATATTTCTGTTTCACAGAATTTATTTTTGTCTGTTCCACCTGTTCGGTAGGATACCAGCCTTTGGCCGCCATTTTGTCATAAAGTTCATCCTGCATACATAAAGCTTCGTTAAGCGCGTTATTAAAAGCCTGATGTACATTTTCGGTAGAAGACTCTAAGGTTCCGTGCATAAATAAATCGCACGCGCCTTTTTCAAGGAGCAAAATATTTTCCATCAAATTTTTATCTTCCATTAACAATTCTCCTTTATATTATTATCAATCAGCAAAACGCCAATTTAACAGTATTAAAAACAATTTTTAAAACTAAGCGCTTTTACAGTGTTTCCTTTACTTTGAATTGTGATATATTTTCTTAAATTAACCGGTGTGTTTCTTTAAAGTATGCCATAAAAATTCTGAAAAAGCTGAGAATGTTTCTGAGCCATCTGTTCAACATACATTTTCAAATCAACATCCTGTATTTGTTTCGCTGTTTCTCTGCATTTGGTCTGAAAATATTTCTCATGTCCCAAAGCGTCCTCAATATAAAGCAATTCCTTATCAGTCAATTAAATCACCTCCTGTTTTGTATATAGTCAATCAAATTGAAAAACGAACAAATTCGGCGGCTAAAAATTTTTTTCGCTTATGTTTCGTCGGTCGGCATAGGCTCCGGCTATGTTCTTCCTCCGCTGCCTTGCAAAAATAATTTTTATCTTGCCTTCTTCTGACCATTTTCAAGTTGATTGACTATAGAAACTGCTTATTAACTGATATTTTAAGGTTCGAAAAAAATTTTATTTTCTCCGGACCCGTCAATATCAAATTATTCAGCGTTTCCTATACTAACGTGAGTTCGAGAAAAGTTTATAGTTAATGGAACCTTTTTCTATCGCAAAAAGGTTCCAAACCTCCCAAAATGCTCTTGGAGCGTAAAAACCTTGAGGCTCTGCCTCAAACTCCGCCCGCTTTTTGAAAAAAGCGGGGTAAAAACTTTTGTGCGAAACTGACGTTTCGCTGTTATTTT
>CAYLJL010000126.1:0-5679 GCA_964384005.1 uncultured Lachnospiraceae bacterium
GCTCAGAAATCCTTTCAAATGTTTCATAAACTTCTTTTTCGCCCTCACCGGGAAGTCCAAGAATCAAATCTGTGTTAATATTGTTGTGACCTTCCTCTCTTGCCGTTTTAAAAGCCTGCTCAAAATCCTCAACAGTGTGCTTTCGTCCTATAATATCAAGAGTTTTTTGGTTCATAGTCTGAGGATTAACAGAAATTCTGTCAACCTCATATTTTTTCAGAATTTTTAATTTTTCCCGTGTAATGGTATCGGGCCTGCCCGCCTCAACAGTGAACTCAACAGGTTTTTCAAAATATTTTTTCACGTTTGAAAGCAAAAACTCAAGTTGTTCCTCATTAAGGGACGTAGGCGTTCCGCCGCCTATATAAATACTCTCGATATTATATTTTCCGGCATAGTCCTTTACATATTCAAATTCCTTTAAAAGAGCCTTTAAATATAAATCCACTTTATTTTTATACTGTTCAAGGGAGTAAGACGTAAAAGAGCAGTATAAGCACTTAGTAGGACAGAAAGGAATACCAATATAAACACCTATACTATTGTGGTTATTTTTATCCATTATATTTTTTTCGGCATAAGCCACTTCAAAAGCCAGTTTAATCTTTTCCTCCGAAACAAGATAATCTTCTTTCAGAATTTTTTCAATTTCAAAATCAGAAAAGCCATCGTTCCACATTGCGTAAATTCTTTTTGATGGTCTTATTCCGGTCAGAATTCCCCAAGGTATTTTAATATTGTTTATATTTTTAAAACAATAATATAAACTTGTTTTTATATATTTTTTAATACTTTTTATATCATCGCAAATAACATCAACGGCAAATTGTGAAATTTCCTTTTTATTTTTATATAAATAAGAAATACATTTGTCTTTATCCAGATAATTCAAAACCGTAATTTCCGAGGTACACTCCTCTAAATTATTTTTTAAACAATAAATATTATTAGGAAAAAATAATTGCATTAAAGAGAGAACCTCATCCTCAAATTTATGCCCATATAAAATATAATCCATAGCAAAAACCTCATTCAAACAATCCTGAATTTTCGGAAAAGTAAGGATTATTTTTTCTTTCAGAAGCAATTTGAGTTTTAGGACCGTGTCCGCAGTAAACAAGCGTATCGTCGGGCAAAACCATAATTTTCTTTTTAATTCCGTCAATTAAATCGGAAAAACTTCCGTTTGGGAAATCAGTTCTTCCGACAGAACCGTAAAATAATGTATCACCCGAGAATAAAACGCCTTCTTTCTCAAAATAATAACAGCATCCTCCGGGGGTATGCCCAGGAGTTTTTATAACCTTTGCCGTAACATTTCCAAAAGAAAATATTTCTCCATCATGTAAAATCACATCCGCCTTAACCGTATAAGGAGAATCGTATACGGCCGATAAATTATTTATAGGGTTTTCGGAAATAACTTCCTCACCCTCGCACATAAGAACCTCCGCGCGGGTTGCTTTTTTTATTTCATCTACGCCTCCTATATGGTCAAAATGAGAATGTGTAAGAGCAATATATTTAATATTAATATTTTCTTTTTCAATAAACTCAATAAACAGTTCAGGACTGTCTCCCGGGTCAATAACAATACCGTCAAGAGTTTTTTCGTCAAAAACAATATAGCCGTTTGTTTCCATTACGGAAACAATAAAAGTTTTTATTCGCATTTCGTCACCTATATCCTATAGCAATTCATAAAATTTTCAGTACAAAATAATAAAATAATTCCTTAATATATCAGGTTTTATTAATGCTTGTTCATTATTTCCAACTGACTGCGACATTTTTATATATCGTGTCTGAAAGTTCATTAATCTATACAAACTGAACAAATTTATATAAAAACTAATAGTTTTACGACATATCCTAAAAGTTCTTATCACTGTCCAGCAATATTGTGACAGGTCCGTCATTTAAAAGCCTTACTTTCATATCCGCCCTGAAAATACCTGTCTGTACATTAGTATAAGCTTTTTTTATAAATTCAATAAAATCATTAAATTTCCCTTCCGCCTCGTCAGGCTTCGCTCCCATAACAAAATTAGGCCGCCTGCCCTTTCTCGCGTCAGCGTAAAGGGTAAAATTCGGAACAATTAAAATACCGCCTTCTATGTCATTCACCGATAAATTCATCTTTCCGCCGTCATCTTCAAAAACTCTAAGATTAATAATTTTATCGGAAATATATTTATAGGTATTTTCATCATCAGTTGAATTTATTCCGATAAGCGCCATAATTCCTTTTTCAATTTTTCCGACAGTTTCTCCCTCTACCTCAACGGAGGCAAAAGAAACCCTTTGTAAAACAGCTCTCATAATTAAGTAGTTACCCTTTCTATATCGGTTACACCATCAATAGTATACAATTTTTTGCAGAAATTTTCAAGCTGAGCTTTATTATTTATCCGAACTGTAATATTAATCCTCGCCTTACTTTTTTCTCCTTTAGCGTTTATAGAGGTCATGGAAATACCCTCCTCAATAACAACCTTTGAAATATCCAGAACAATGCCTTCCCGATTATTTCCAATAATAAGAAGTTCAGCGGAAAACGCCGCGCTTTCCTCTTTAACGGCGGTTGTGCTCCATTCCGCCTCTAAAAGTCTGTTTCTTTCTTCCTCATTCAGATTTATAATATTTACACAATCCGTTCTGTGTATCGAAACACCTCGTCCTCTTGTAACAAAGCCAACAATCTCGTCACCCGGAATAGGGGTACAGCAGCGGGAAAATCTGACCTCAATATCTCCAATTCCACGGACAATAATTCCGCTTTTGCTTTTCTTTTCCCTGCCTGCTTCCTGCCGCTCTGCCTGTGATGGAGAAATCAGTTCGCCGCCGTGTTTTAAAACGTCCTCGACAGAAATATTTTTCTTGATGTTCTTCTCCATTTCTTCTTTGAGACGATTAATAATCTGCCCTTCTTTAAGACCGCCGTGCCCCACGGCGGCGCAGATAGAATCCCAGTCTCTGAAAGCGTACCTTTCAAGAACGCTATCCATTCCTTTTTGTGATAAAAGTTCAGATAAAACAAAGCCTTTTCTTTTAGCTTCTTTTTCAATAAGTTCTTTTCCTTTAATAATATTTTCTTCTTTATTTACTTTTTTAAACCATTGATTTATTTTGCTTTTCGCCTGACTGCTTTTAACGAATTTGAGCCAGTCCATACTCGGCCCTCTTGAATTCTGAGACGTAACAATTTCAATTCTGTCTCCGTTCTGAATTTCATAATCAAAAGTAACAATTTTCCCGTTTACCCTTGCGCCGACCATTTTATTTCCAACCGCGCTATGAATTGAGTAAGCGAAATCAACAGGCGTTCCGCCGTTCGGAAGACTTTTGACTTCTCCCGTTGGACTAAAACAATAAACATGGTCGCTGAAAGCGTCAAGGTCTGTTTTAATGGTATCCATAAATTCCTTATTGTCAGACATATCTCTCTGCCATTCAAGAATTTGACGAAGCCAGGAAAGTTTAGCCTCCTCAGAATTTTCCTCGGTTCCCGTTTTTCCCTCTTTATACTTCCAGTGAGCGGCAATACCATATTCGGCAATACGATGCATTTCCCATGTTCTTATCTGAATTTCAAAAGGCTCTCCCTCGGGACCTATCAATGTATTATGGAGAGATTGGTACATATTAGCCTTAGGCATGGCAATATAATCTTTAAACCTGCTTTGAATAGGCTTATACATTTCGTGAACGATACCAAGAACCTCATAACAGTCTTTAACCGTGTCAACGATAACCCTTACAGCGAATAAATCATAAATCTGGTCAAGGGTTTTGGTCTGATTAAGCATTTTTTTATATATACTGAAAAAATGTTTAGGTCTGCCTGCTATTTCACATTTAATATTATTTTCCTCACATTTGTCTCTGAGTTCTTTAACGATTTTCTCAACATATTCCTCACGTTCTGATTGTTTTCTCTTAATTTTGTCGGCAAGGTCATAATAAGCGTCCGGGTCCAGGTATCTGAGAGACAAATCCTCAAGTTCGGTTTTTATTTTTGATATACCGAGTCTGTGAGCTAAAGGAGCGTAAATATCAAGGGTTTCCTGTGCTTTTTCCTTTTGTTTTTCCGGACTCATATATTTAAGAGTACGCATATTATGAAGCCTGTCTGAAATCTTAATAATAAGCACACGAATATCTTTAGCCATAGCAAGAAACATTTTTCTATAGTTTTCCGCCTGCATTTCTTCTTTTGAGGAATATTCAATTTTTTCAAGTTTAGTAACCCCATCTACAAGCAAAGCAACCTCCTCGTCAAAAAGTCTTGTAATATCCTCGCACGAATATATGGTATCCTCAACAACATCATGTAAAATCCCCGCGACAATCGATTCAATATCAAGCTCTAAATCAGCAAGTATAACAGCGACACAAAGAGGATGTATAATATAGGGTTCACCTGATTTTCTAAGCTGGTCGCCGTGAGCTTCTTTCGCTAAAAGATACGCTTTCTCAACCATGGAAAAATCATTTGACGGATGATATTTTTTCATTTTATCTATAAGTTTTTCATATAATTGTTCATATTGCTCCATAAACATCACTCCCCTGGCAAAAATCACAATACAAAAATATAAATGCAGACTGTAGAAAAAGTTAAAATTATAAAAAACATGAATTTTTTTGAAGAATAAAGATTCAAAAAGCGCCGCGGACTTTAATCCGCAGGATAGGCTTTGCCCGCACCTGCCAGCTTTTGAAAAAGCCGGACCAAAACTTTTGTGCGAAACTACGTTTCGCTGTTACGAAAATTGGTATGAAATATATTAAAAAATATTCTATACATTTTATTATAATTACTATCGACAATAATTTCAAGTTAGAATTGTATTTAAGATAATTTTTTTCATAAATATACCCACGACATAATTTTCATATTCTTAACAATACCGCAATAAAAACAAAAGAAAACTCGCAAAAAAGAGCAGAGTACATATTTATGTATACCCTGCTCTGTAAAGGCGGTATCTGTAAATTAAATAATTACGTCTGACCAAATAATTTAATTTTTCCACAGGCAATCTTAGTGCCTGAATTTCCGGAAGGTTGCGTTTTAAAATCATCAATTTCCCTATGGATAATAATTACTCTGCCAATAATTTCTTTTACAGTAAACCGGTCAGTTAATACTGACATATACGCATATCCATGATTGCTGAATAACGGCGGCAAATCACCGGCATGGTATGGATGTTCACAGCTGTTAGGATTATAATGCGTACCGGCGTCAGAAAACGGGTCCTGCTCATTTCCCGTACAGCTTGAACCGTTATGAATATGAAACGCAAATATACCTGAATTACATTCATTTTCATATGGCAATCCATATATTTCAGCGGTAATTAAAACACCCTTTGAGGTTTGTTTAAAAATCACGCTTCCATGCAAATCAGAGTAATCATTGCTGCCTTTAATTTGTGCTATTGCGTTAGGATATAATGTTATTTTTCTAATCATATATAAATATCACCTCTAAAATTATAATATGATTGAATAAAAATACAAGACACTTCTTTCAAAAATTTATAGAAATAATCAAAAAACTATTGACAAAGCAATAAGGATAGTATAGTATATATATGAATAGTTGCTCATATGTCCAAAACTATTTCCGAATATGTTTCGCAAATCTGCCGCTGATAGTCCTTCTTACCG
>CAYLJL010000127.1:0-5610 GCA_964384005.1 uncultured Lachnospiraceae bacterium
TTTATGAGGTTTTGAATACAAACCAGGAAAGTATTGATAAAAACGCGGCTGATGAAATCAGAATTAAATATGTTCTTGATTTGAGAGATTTTCCGGGCGAACCTGTTCAAAAGCTTATTGTCCATGATTTTAACGTTATTTTAAATGACGACGACATTAAAGTTATAGCCGAGGTTATGGGAGGAGTTGAGCCTGCTTATACTTTTGTTAAAAGTGCTCTTTTGAAAGGTAAAAGTGTTGTTACGTCAAACAAGGAGCTTGTCGCAAAGCATGGCGCCGAACTTTTGCGGATTGCAAAGGAAAATAATATTAATTTTCTTTTTGAAGCAAGTGTTGGCGGCGGTATTCCTATTATAAGACCATTGAATCAGTCTTTGACGGCAGATGAGATATATGAAATTACAGGCATATTGAATGGAACAACAAATTATATGCTTACAAAAATGACAAAAGAGGGTCTTGATTATGACCAGATTTTAAAAGACGCTCAGAACAAAGGCTATGCGGAAAGAAATCCTGCCGCGGACGTCGAGGGTTTTGATACATGCCGTAAAATTGCCATACTTGTTTCTCTTGCTATCGGAAAGCAGGTCGATTTTGAAAATATTCACACCGAGGGTATTACAAATATATCAAAAACAGATATTGATTATATTAAAAAAATAAACAAGAGTATTAAATTGCTTGCTGTTTCCAAGGTTACCGACAAGGGCGTATGGGCCAGGGTTTCCCCTGTCATTATCGGGGCGGAAAACCCGCTGTCTATGGTAAATGATGTATTTAACGCGATTTTAGTTAAAGGAAACGTTATTGGCGATGTTATGTTTTACGGAAAAGGCGCGGGTAAACTCCCTACGGCAAGCGCTGTTGTCGCAGATATTGTTGACGCGGTAAAACATTTAGGCAGAAATATAATGACGTCCTGGTCAACGGAAAAGCTTGATATTCTTGACATAGATGACGTTGAGGTAAGCAAATTTATAAGAGTTGAATATAATAACAGAGAGCAGGCGCTTTCTTCGGTTAAAGAAATTTTCGGCGATACTGAAATTATTGAAGTCAGTTCGGCGGTTTCTGAGTTTGCTTTCCTTTCTAAATCAGAAGCCGAAAGATTAATAAATGAAAAAATCAACGAATTATTGAATAAGGAATGTATTGTTAATATTCCAAATACTATAAGGGTTGAAGAATAAACTGTATGGAAATGCTGATTAATTCAAAAATTATTTTTATAGTCAATCAATTTGAAAAGTGACAAAAGAAGGCGGGCTAAAAATTATTTTTGCAAGGCAACAGAAGTTGAGCTATGCCGTAAGTCTATGCTGATGAAATATAAGCAAAACTAATTTTTGACCGCCGAACCTGTTCATTTTTTAAGTTGATTGACTATAATATCATTAAATCAGTATTTCCTTATAGTTTCCCGCAAAATAACTGCTTCTAAGGAGGAAGTAAAAGTGTTAATTGTAAAGAAATTTGGCGGTACTTCAGTTGCTAACGCTGAGAGAATTATGAATGTTGCCAATCGGTTAATTGAATCTTACAAAGAGGGTAATAAAATTGTTGTTGTGCTTTCCGCACAGGGTGATACTACTGATGACCTTATAAAAAAAGCCGGTGAAATTAATCCGCACGCATCGAAAAGAGAGATGGATATGCTTCTTTCCACAGGTGAGCAACAGTCTGTGGCTTTGATGGCTATGGCTGTTCAAAAACTCGGTTATCCGGCGGTTTCCCTGAATGCTTTTCAATGTGATATTTATTCTAATTCGACATACGGCAACGCTCATATAAAAAATATTTCTACTGAAAGAATTTCAGAGGAACTTGACAGAAATAATATTGTTATTGTAACAGGATTTCAGGGAATCAACAGGGGCGGTAATATTACTACTTTGGGACGAGGCGGCTCGGATACTTCCGCAGTTGCTTTAGCCGCCATTCTTAATGCTGATTTATGCGAAATTTACACGGATGTTGACGGGGTTTATACTTCAGACCCGAGAATTGTAAAAAACGCGAGAAAGCTTTCAGAAATAAGCTATGACGAAATGCTTGAACTCGCTTCTCTGGGCGCAAAGGTTCTCCACAATCGTTCTGTTGAGCTCGCTAAAAAATATAATGTAAATTTAGTCGTACGTTCAAGTCTTACAAGAGAAGAGGGTACTATTGTTAAGGAGGAATCTGCTGTGGAAAAAATGTTGGTAAACGGCGTCGCCGTTGATAAAGATATTTCAAGAATTGCTTTAGTCGGACTTAAAGACCAGCCGGGAATCGCGTTTAATGTATTCTCTTTGCTCGCTAAAAATAAAATCAGCGTTGATATTATTTTACAATCTATCGGACGTGAAGATAAAAAGGATATATCTTTTACTGTCTCTACAGCAGATTTGAATGACGCTCTTGATGTTATCGAAAAAAATAAAAACAGATTTAGTTATGAACAGCTTCTCCACGACGATAAGGTGGCTAAGGTTTCTATTGTAGGCGCGGGTATGGCGACAAATTCGGGCGTCGCTTCAACTATGTTTGAGGCGTTATATGATGAGAATATCAATATAAAAATGATTTCAACCTCAGAAATTAAAATTTCTGTTCTTGTTACCGAAAATGATGCGGAAAGAGCAGCTAACGCTATCCACGAAAAATTCAGACTTGATGAGATAGGCAAATAATAAGATTTGTCCGGTAACCTGAAAATCGGGCGGGCAAGTGCTGATTTTGCTTTTAGGCAGGGTTTAATTTTAAAAGAAATATTCCATCTTGCTAAAATTAAACATATTATAATGGCAAAAAAGCGCTTAAACGTCCCTTTAAAGGTTATCCGACAGTATATTTATATATCCGCAAAATTTTTAGTGTAAAAAAACAAAATAATTTCTTGATATATTATCTTTTATAAAGTTTACTTTGTTGTTCTTTTATTGTTTTGATTTGAGCTTAATAAAAGTTTGTTTTCTTAATCGGAGGTTTGTTTTTTTGATTTATTATTTTTTAGTTCTTTTCTTAACGGTTATTGTCAAAGCTTATTTGTCAGGTATAGAGGTCGCGATGAAAAATGTACAAAGAAAGATGATTTTTTCAGAGGATGAAAATGAAAAAGACGAAATTTATGCGCTGGATAAATATATTGTGACCGTAAATTTGCTTAAATCTATTATTATGATTTGTTTCGGTGGATTTGTTTTTTATAATATAGGACAGGTTGTTTCGGAATTTTATTCTTATGAGAAAAGTTATATTATTTATTATTTAATTGAAGCCGTTATTTTAATTTTTACCCTTTATGTTATTGCCGTATTTGGAGGCTTTATACCTAAAAAAATTGCCTTGAAAGCCCCTAAAAGCTTTATGAGTCATGGTATTTTCCCTGTTAAATTTATTTATTATCTGTTTAGTTTCTTTTTTGTGCCTTTTGTTAAGTTATCCGAATTTTTAAATAGGATTATCGGAATTGACAAAAAAGTGAGAGATGACGATGTTACTCAGGAAGAAATTATGATGCTGATTGAGGCGGGAGGCGAAAAAGGTACTATTGATTATGACGAAAGGGAAATGCTCGCTAATGTTTTTGAGTTTGACGACAAAACGGCGGGGGATATCGCTACCCACAGAAAAGATATTGTAGCCGTTTCTATTGATTCGGGGATTGATGATATTATAAAAATTATACTTGAGGAAAAGTATTCAAGAATTCCGGTTTATGAGGAGTCTATTGATAATATTGTGGGGATTTTACATATTAAAGATGTTATGAAGCATTTTATTGTCTACGGAAAGTGTAATTTTGAAATTGAGAAACTTTTAATGGAGCCGTTTTTTGTTCCTTTTACTAAAAAGACTGATGAGCTTTTTAAAGAAATGCAGGAAGGTAAAATCCATTTGTGCGTTATTCTTGATGAATACGGCGGAACCCTGGGTATTGTTTCCATGGAAGACCTTATTGAGGAGGTTATGGGAAACATTCTTGACGAGTATGACGATGAGGAAAATCCTGAGATTATATCCGACGACGGAGTTAATTTTTATATTGACGGAAAGGCGGATTATGAGGAAACCTGTGAATATTTGGGCATTGAAAAGGAGGAGGAAGAATATGACACAATGAGCGGTTTCTTAATAGGAAAAATGGGGCATATTCCCGAAATTAATGAGGAATTTCATTTTGAAACCGAAAAATTTATATTTTATGCGGAAAAGGTTAAAGAAAACAGAATTTCCTTGATTAAAGCGGTAAAAGTGGAGGAATTTTCTGAAAAAGAAATGGAAAATATAAAATAATAAATTTATAAATAGTTTTTAAGAGTCTTGGGAAAACGCTGATTGGTTAATCGGCGTTTTTTAGATATTTTGCCGCAATAATTAACACGCAAATCAATTTTTAAAATTCTTTTAGTTTTTTGGAACCTTTTTCTATCTCCGTTTCGCTGTTTCGAAAATTGATTTGCGTGAATAATTAAAACAAATGCTTGTATAAACATAAAATATATTATAAAATATAAAATAAAGAAAATACCGCGTAATTCAAAAAATAAGAATAATTTTAATTTGAGTGTCAGTGTTATTTTTTTGAAAAATTATTTTTATTATTTGCGCGGCGTTTCTTAAAGAAGGTGCGGCTCGGGAGGTTTTATTAAATCCAGAAATACTCAGTCAGGAGGTGTGATAATGTCCGAGGAAAATAAGGAAGGTAAGGAGTTTTTTGAATTTGTCGCTTCTTCGCCGAGTCTTAAAAATAAAGTACATATTGACATAAAAGATACTACGGATGTTATATATTGGCATATTAAATTTAATATACCTCTTGATGAAACGTCTGTTTCTGAAAAAACTACCGGTGTGACGGATACGCAGGGATATATATTAAATACAGAAATCGGATACAGCCAAAAATCAAATCTTATAACGATAAGACCATTGGAGCCGTATATTCAAAACGAATACTATATATTGAGTATCTCAAAAAAAGTGAGGTCAGCTAATTTTCAGAATTTAAAAAATGATATTCATATATTATTTAAACTTAAAAATAATGTTATTTCCAAATTTAAAATACTCCCGCCGAATGTTACAGTCCCTAAACCGAAAAAAAAGCCTGAATCAACAAGGTCGCCTAAGTCGAAAGTTTACTCCTTTGACAAATATAAGGACGGCGAACAGGGGGATAATCTTCCTTCAGCAAGTATTTTTATAAATCCGCTTATAGGCACTCTGGGGATTTTTTCATTTATGGGCAGTATTATTATGAATAACTGGATTTTTATGTCCATAAGCGGTGTTATCGCGGCAATAGGAATTTTGCATATTATTAAACAGGTCGCTGACAAAAAATTCAGGTCAAATTTTGTATATAACAGAGGTGTGAGAGCTTTTAAAAAAGAAAAATATAAAAAGGCTGACAACCTTTTTTCTAAAGCGCTTGCGCTTAACCCCGAAAATGAGTATGCGGAATATGCCAAAAACAAAGTTTTTTATTATTTATAATTACTTATAACTACGCAAGCCAACTCTTTATATAATCAATCAACTTGAAAATGGAAAAAAGGAGGCGGGCTAAAAATTATTTTCACAAGGCGGCGGAAGGCAGGCGCAGCCGAAAGCCTGCGCCAA
>CAYLJL010000128.1:0-5516 GCA_964384005.1 uncultured Lachnospiraceae bacterium
AAACTCAGAACAAAAAGTCTTAAAATTTTTAATCAAAAACATCGCAGACAGTCAATTATGTAAATTCAATCTTACAGGGAAAAAAATTCCCTGTTACAGCAATTCGGGAGAGGAAAGAAAAAAACAGGTTTTCTTTCCTCTGTTTATTCCGTAACTGCCGTAAGAAGCCAAATACGTTTTTTTAATTTCAGACAAACTCCAAGAGGACAATCTCATTCCCCTGAAATTTCAAACAAGTGTAAACCCGCTAATCAACCTTAACAAACATTATAGAAACGCTGATTTAACGTTATTAAAAATAATTTTTAATTTTTCAGCGTTTACTTATATAACCGTACCTTTAGATATAATAACGGGCTTTTCGGGAGTTCCGATAATCTGCTTATTATCGGAAACAACAACCTGTTTATCAATAATAGCGTTTTCAATAGTACAGTTATTTCCTATAATAGAGCCTTCCATAATAACCGAATTTTTAACAGAGGAATTTTCACCGGTATAAACCTTTCTGAACAAAACAGAATGATAAACATGACCGTTTACTATACTTCCGCTGCCGACAAGAGCGTCTTTCGCCTCTGCTCCGGAATTATACTTAGCCGGCGGCTCGTCCTTCGGTTTTGTCTCTATGTGAGCGCCGTCGGTAAGGAACATATTTCTTATATCCTTTTTAAGGAAATCCATATTAACGCTCACATAGGCGTTAATATTATTAAGAGTGTTCCAATAGCCGTCGTACATATAGCCGTAAATTTTAAGCTTTCTTCTGTATCTTATAAAAATATCCTTAACAAGGTCATATCTCGCTTCCGAAACCACAGTTTCAAGAAGTTTTATAAGAAGCGTCCTTTTTATAACATAAATACCCAGGGAAGCTATTGTGCTTTGCGGCTCAACAGGCTTTTCCTCAAAATCAATCATACGATTGTCGGAATCAAGCTGCATAACGCCAAAATCATGAACATCTTTATCCGTACCCGCCATATCTTTGCATATTATCGTGATATCAGCGTCTTTTTCGATGTGATAATTTATAATATCATTATAATCCATTTTATAAATCGCGTCGCCCGAGGCGATTACGACATAAGGCTCGTTGCTTTTTGTAAGGAAACTTATATTTTGGTAAATAGAATCCGCCGTACCTCTGAACCAGTAGGAATTCTCCTTGGATAAGAAAGGTGTAAATATAAAAAGCCCCCCCTGCTTTCTTCCAAGGTCCCACCACTTAGCGGAAGATAAGTGGTCATGAAGGGAACGGGAATTGTACTGAGTAATTACAGCAACCTTTTTGATATTGGAGTTTGCCATATTGCTCAGTGAAAAATCGATAGCTCTGTATGAACCTCCCACAGGCATTGCGGAAACCGCTCTGACATTACAAAGGTCTTTGAGTCTCTCGTCGCTTTGTCCGCCCGCTAAAATAATACCAAGTGCTTTCATATACCAATCCCCCCAATATCAATAGTCTGTCCGCTTTCGAGTCTGCCGTTTTTGTACATATCAGCGGTTGATTTTCCAAAAACGACACAGTTCTTTCCGATTTCAACATTATCGGGAATTTCCGAGTCACTGCCAATAACAGTAATACCGGTATTGTAAATCTTAGGCTTGGCCTCATTAGGAACATTTTCTCCTGTTCCCATTTTTACGTTTTCTCCTATAATTGTGTGTTCGTCAATAATACATCGGTCAATAACAGCGCCCTTTTTAACGACGCAGTCCGCCATAATAATAGAACCTTTGACAACAGCGCCCTCCTCAATAATGACGCCCGTGCTTATAACGGAATTCTCAACCGTTCCGTAAACCTCGCAGCCTTCTGATATAAGGCTCCTTCTGACACTGGCGTCCGCCGATGTATAAAGAGGCGGCTGGTGTTCGCTGTTGGTATAAATTTTCCAGAAATCCTCATAAAGGTTAAACTCCGGCAAAGCTTTTATAAGCTCCATATTGGCGGCCCAGTAAGACTCGATAGTTCCGACGTCTTTCCAGTAGTCCTTAAAACGGTAAGCATAAAGAGATTTCCCTCTGTTAAGCATCGCGGGAATGATATGCTTTCCGAAATCACTGTCAGGGTGGATATTGCTGTCGTCAATAAGAGCTTTTCTCAGTTCATCCCAGGTAAATATGTAAATACCCATTGATGCGAGATTGCTTTTAGGATGTTCGGGTTTTTCCTCAAACTCATAAATTTTATCGTTTTCGTCGGCGTTCATAATTCCGAAACGGCTCGCTTCCTCAAGAGTAACCTCCAAAACGGCGATAGTCACGTCGCATTTGTTTTTCTTGTGGAAATCAAGCATTTTAGAATAATCCATTTTATAAATATGGTCGCCCGACAAAATAATCACATATTCAGGGTCGTTAGCGTCAATATAACCGATATTCTGATAAATAGCGTTTGCCGTACCGGAATACCAGTCGCCGTGCTCGCCGCCCTTAACGTGTGGCGCGAGGATTGTGACTCCTCCGTTTTTTCTGTCCAAATCCCAGGGAATACCGATTCCTATATGCTGATTCAGGCTTAAAGGCTGATACTGAGTAAGCACTCCCACGGTATCCACGCCGGAATTAACACAGTTACTCATCGGGAAATCAATTATTTTATATTTCCCTCCGAAAGTAACCGCAGGCTTTGCGTTTTTACTTGTCAAAACACCAAGTCTGCTTCCTTGTCCGCCGGCGAGAAGCATAGCCAGCATTTCTTTTTTTCGCATAAAATAACCTCCCGTCAAAAATTTTTGTGCGGATTTCCGCGCTTATAATAATTCCCGATATTACAGCCAATCGATATGAAAATAAACAAGTCAGGCGTCTGAAAATATTTTTACTTGCGTTTGCCGTCCGTCACAGGACCAAGCCGTGCTTTTCCCCTGATGCCATTGTAAAAACATTTTTCATCACGTCCGCTTTTGTTTGTTTTCAAGCTAATCCGCCATAACCGCCAATAAATAAAATTATCTTTAACAGCCTGTAAATTATATTCCGATGTACAAGCTTTTATTATCGCAATCGAATACAAAAATACATTTGAAACGAATTAATTCGTTTCGCGCTGCGCTCACTGCCAAAAACGGTATTCATAACACAGTTATGTGCGTTGGTTCTATAGCAAACGTATTAAGATAACGCGTTTACCATACATTTTTATTATACCCGGGTTTAATTCTGAATATTCTGAATTAATATAACAAAAATAATCGGGAGTTAAAAAAACAAGCCGCGGAAAATTATACAGACAAGAGAAAGGTCAGGAAATGAACTGACTCGTTTCCTGTCGCGCCGATTGCGAGGAGCTAAAAGCGATATTCCTAACGCAATCGTGTGCGTCGTCAGCAAACACATTAATTGAACGCGTTTGCTGTACTTCCGCTTATCCGCACGGGGCGCGCCGCTTTCACAGCAATAAATTACTTTCGCGCTCCTGTACATAAGAGAAAGATTTTTTGTAAAACATAAAAAATATTTCTCTAAAATGTCAATTTTATACTATTTATTAAAGGTAAAAATAAGCTTACATTTAATAATGTATACTTTACGACTTTTATTATAACATATTTTATAGAAAATGTACAATACTTTTTATAAATTTTTTATTAAAAATAATTAAATTTGAAAAAAAACAGCAAAAAAATTTGAAAATTTCGGAATTTAAGGGTTTAAAAAAAATAATAATATAGTATAATTTATATATAGGAAACACTGATTAATTAAAAAATTAAAAATTATTTTTCAGAAAAATACGTTGCAGGCGGGTAAAAAGACCACACTTCCGCTAAAATTATTTTCATATTGAAATTTGTCGGTATTTCCTTTATCCACACTGAGCGGAATATTTTTAAGAATAGAGGTAAAAAATATGAATTTAACTGATTATAAGAAAATACACTTTGCGGGTATAGGAGGAATAAGTATGTCGGGGCTTGCCGAAATACTTCACGACAAGAACCACATAATAACAGGTTCGGACAACACCTCCTCGGAAATAACCGAACATCTGAAAAACATAGGCATAGACGTTTTCATCGGACAGAAAGAGGAAAACGTCTCTCCCGACACAGACCTTTTTGTATACACGGCGGCGTTAAAGGCGGATAATCCGGAAATAAAAGCCGCAAAGAAACTCGGAATAAAAACGATAGACAGAGCGGAGCTTCTGGGTACCATAATGAAAAGCTATACATACCCAATCTCCGTATCAGGTACTCACGGAAAAACCACTACCACGTCAATGCTTACGGAAATTCTTCTTAAAAATGAAGACCCTACCGTTACAGTAGGCGGGATTCTTCCCTCAATAGGGGGGAATTTCCGAATAGGCAAAGACAAATATTTAATCGCCGAAAGCTGTGAGTATTGCGACAGCTTTTTAAAATTCCACCCATACAGCGCTATAATTTTAAATGTGGAATATGACCACGCCGATTATTTTAAATCCCTTGATATGTTGTATAACTCTTTCAACTCTTTCGCCAGAAGGCTTCCTGAAAACGGCTTTTTAGTAATAAATTCGGATATTCCCGATATTGCCAGAATTTTAGACGGGGTTTTTTGTGAAGTAATAAAATACGGTGAAAATAACAAAGATGGCTGGAATATAAAAAACGTTTCCTTCGACGAGTATGGAAACGGAAGTTATACGGCGTTTTTTAAGGATGAGAAAATGTTTGATATCGAACTTTCCGTACCGGGAATTCACAACATTTTAAATTCACTGGCGGCGGCGGCGTTGTGCTTTAAACATAAAATCCCCAAAGAGGATATAATAAGCGGCTTAAAAAATTTTAAAGGTACAAACCGTCGTTTTGAGCATAAGGGAGAAGCTTCCGGAATTACAGTAATTGACGACTACGCCCACCACCCGACGGAGATAAAATCCGCTTTAAGCGCCGCAAGAGCCTATAAGCCGAATAAGCTCTGGTGTCTTTTCCAGCCTCATACATTCAGCAGAACAAAAGCTTTTCTGAAAGAATTTTCGGAAGCCTTTGACGACGCCGATAAAATATTAATCCTTGATATATACCCCGCAAGAGAAACTTCAGACGGCACTATACACTCAAAAGACCTTGCCGGGCTTATAAAAAAGCGAGGAAAAGATGTTCTTTATATTGAGAATTTTGAAAAAGCGGTTGAATATTTACGCTCACATTGTACCAACAGAGATATGTTAATAACTATGGGCGCGGGAAATGTATATATTGTGGGAGAACAACTGTTATCCACATTATCCACAGAGTTACACACAATATAAAATAATTGTTTATTCACCTTTATGCACAAAAAACCCACTTAACTTTACAAATAAAATCACAGCGATACAAAATATTCTGTTTATCGGTAAATAATCGTTTTTTTTATATTGTTTTTCCGGATTCCGGAGTTAAAATCCTTAAAGTTATCCACATTATCCACAAAGTTACACACAAACTGAACATTATTTCGTTAAAAACACTATTATACTTCTTTCGAAACTGCGAAATTACTCCGGTCCAACAAAAAAATATTTTATTCAA
>CAYLJL010000129.1:0-2224 GCA_964384005.1 uncultured Lachnospiraceae bacterium
CTTCCGCTTTCATTAACTAAATTTCGCAAAGATATACGAATGGCGTAAAGAACAGCAGTAAAAGCGTTGAACATTTGCAGGTTATATTAAAATTATTTTTATTTTTGAATTATGCGGTGTTTCTATAAATAATTATTTGTTTTTTACAGCGAAGCGATGAGAACGGAAAGATTTAATAAAACCTGATATTTATTGATGGATTGTTTTGTTGTTTCGCGCTAAAAATTCTGCGAATTATAGGTGGTCTGATAGTTTGATTTTGCTTGAGGAAATAAGTAAAAGTTACAAGAGAAAAGTATTGAACGGAATTAATCTTAAAGTCAGCAAGGGAAAATGTGTCGGTATTCTTGGAAGCAACGGATGCGGAAAGACGACTTTGCTTGGAATTATGGCGGGCGTTATTAAATGTGACAGCGGGAAAATTTTTTATGACGGGCAGCGGATTAGGAGTAAAAAATTATTTTCTGAATACGTTGGATACATTCCTCAGGAAAATCCTCTTATTGAGGAAGTTTCCGCAAGAGATAATATTAAACTCTGGTACGGCGCTAAGTTTGATAATTCTATTGTGGAAAAGCTTGGTATTAATGAATTTGTCGGTAAAAGAGTATCGGAACTTTCGGGAGGAATGAAAAGACGGGTAAGCATTTGCATCGCTATGATGAAAAAACCCAGGATACTTATTCTTGATGAACCCGGCGCGGCCCTTGATATTTATGGGAAAAGAGAGGTAATTTCTTATGTTAAAGAATTCATCAGGGAGGGAGGTACGGTGATTATAAGCACTCATGACAGAGATGAAATAGAAATTTGTGATGAGATTTATTTGATGAAGGGAGGCGTGTTGACACAAGAGGGAGAACTTTTAGCCGATTATTTATAAAATAATTTTTTATTGCGGCAAAACAATAAAAGAATGAACAGGCAAAATATATAAAGCTATTATTCTATTGTTTTGTATTAAAAATTCTGTGAATTTATATAGGAGGGAAATAATGGAGAATAATAATTTTGATGAAAACGGAAATGTTAATAATAATATTAATAATGACAATATAAACAGTGACAATATAAATAATGATAACATAAGCAATGATAATATGAACAATGTGGGAACTGTTTTGCGGGAGACAGGTGTATCTCCGGAAAATTTTCCGCAGCAGGAGGCTGTTCCGCAAAAGTCCTCAAAGAAAATTATAGGGGGCGTGGCTGCCGCTGTTATTATTGTTGGAATTGTGGGAATAATACTGGCTAAATTAAATTTATTTAAGTCGGACGCGGAAGCGGCGGTAGATGCCACAATAAATTCTTTTTCGGCATATACAAGCGAAAACACCGGCAAAAAGACTTTATTTTCAAATTTTAAACCTCAACTTGTACAGGAAGTATTAGCAAATACAGGTTTAAATGCTTCTATTAAATTAAGCGGTTCTATTAACAGCGCTTCCGATATGCCTAAATTGTTTGAGGGCGTCGGCGGTGAAATTAATATAAACTTAGACAGCAGCAATAATGAGGCGAGTCTTAATGTTATTGGCAGTCTCAGTGCTTTGGATTTAGATGTTGTCAAGGCGTACGCAAATGAGGAATATATTGTTTTTGAGTTTCCCGGAGAAGAAAAGTTTTCCCTTGAATGGGAAGACGCGGCTGAGGTTTTTGGTATCAGCAGTCAGCTGAGCGGTGAAGGCATTGAACTTATGACCGCTCAGCAACAGGCTTTTTATGCTATGATAGACGCGGTCGGCGAGGAATTAAAAAACGCTGTCGGAACTCTTGAAGTACAAAAAAACGGCAGTGAAAACATAGGCAGTCATAATTGTACCGTATATACGATAAGTATGGACAATAGCGAAATAAAAGACTTTCTTACTATGTATTTTGGTAATTTGCTGGAAAATGAAAATGTGCTTGACGCTATAGAAAGTCTGATAGAACAATCAGGCGTTAAAGGCATTGGACTTAATACAAGAACACTCTCAAGACAAATCCCATTGCTTCTTGATAATCTGGATATTTATGGAGTTGACATGATTTTCTATGTCGACGGAAGCGACCTTATAAAATTAGAATGTGATTTGATGACGAAAAAAGACAGGGGATATGGTTTGACAGTATCTTTTCTTGGCGAAAATGACATAACCGATGATTTTGAGGTGGAATTTTACGAATACAGAGATAACGAGTATAGAAATGGAGTCCTTTTGACCGATATAACGGAGTATGA
>CAYLJL010000129.1:2234-5505 GCA_964384005.1 uncultured Lachnospiraceae bacterium
ACGGAAATCTGATAATCAATGAAAAAATGATTACAGCTAAAGGTTCAAACGAAACGGAGTATGGAAACGTAAGCCTTTATACCGAATATAATACATCAGATTTGACTTTTGAGGGAAGTCTTGACCTTTATAGAAACGGAAATGACCTGACTACATTAGCTACTTTCAGAGGCACAGCTGAAAGTGACAATGACCTTGTTGATATTAATTTTGATGAGATTTCAATCAAAAACGGGTTTAGCGGCGAAGAAATTATGAATATTTCTCTTGGATTGAGAATTTCTGACCTTGAAGATGATATAGAGGTTATAGATAAAAAATATGCCACTAATATCAATAGTGTTTCTGATCTTTTGTACGCTTTTGATAATATTGAAAGTTATGTTTACGACGCTCTGGGTTCGGGCGGAAGTTTATACAATTCATATAGTTTTTACGGTTCAGATTCAGATGCAGCTGACTATGATGATTATTCTTATTCTTTGTATTAAGCGGACACTGTGGATGATTGCTGACGGCTCTGTTGTATTTCTTTATAATAAATATAATTTAAAAGTATAATTTATGACGGCAGGACCTTGCCTTAAAATTTATGACAATTTAACTTTCGCCAATCCGAAAAATTGTTTTTTATATATAAATTTAAGGCAAGGTTTTTTGTCAGATTATTAAACGGCAATATAAGGAATTTGCGGATTTTCCACAATGTGTTTATTTTAAGAGGATAGTATGTTTGCTTTAAGATTATTTATTATTGAACTTAAAAAAATGTTTTTTGCTCTGCCTAAAATAGCGATTGGGTTTTTGGTATCAATTATTTTTGCGTCGGCAGTGTGTTTTGCGACGGTTTATTATATTAATTTAAGCGGTGAGGATTTTAAAAGTTCTATATCTGTATATGTGTCGCGAGATGATAAGTTTTTTGCTCTTGCTATAAACGCCTTTGAAAACTCAGGAAAAATTAAGGATTTATATAAAATAGAAAAGGAAAATAACGAAGAAAGCGTCAGAGATGCTGTTGAGTCCGGAAGGTCTACGGCGGGGATTATTTTTGACGAGGATTTTGTGTCCGATATTATCAGGGGAAGAAAAGATATCCCTATAGACGTCTATATATCAAACAAAGATTTGGTTTTAAAAAACGCTGTTATGAAATTTGCTGATTGCTATAAAAGTATTCTTGAAAATGTTCAGGCAGGCATATTTTCCGCGGAAAAGGTTTATTCTGAGCAGACCGGACAAAAATTATCCTCAGAATATAACAGGAATATTAATATTGAATATATTGATTTTGTGTTTTCAAAACATAAATATTTTGATTTTGCCGACGATGGCGGAAATGGTATTATAAAATATTATATTTCTATGTTATTTCCGCTTTTTCTCTTGCTTTTGTCAATAATGGCGGGAGCGGTTTTATATTCTTACAAAAAAAGCTTTTATGTCTGCGCAGAATGTGACCCGACTATTGTCGCTTTTGTGCATAATATTGTTTTGTTTATATTGACGGCACTTATCACTGCCTTTTTGATTTTGATTGTTTATATAATAGGATTTGATATATACATTAATATTATTCCGCTTATTTTCGCTGTTTTTTCACTTTCCGTTATCTCAAATACAGTGTTCTTTATTTCAAATGGAAACATTAACGGCGGTCTGGTTTTATTTTTTGCTGCTTTGTTTTTTTCTTTTCTGGGCGGAGCTATTATCCCCCCGACATTTTTCCCGGAATGGATAAAGGAGATATATACATATTCCCCTATATATGTTATCGGAAGTCAATTTAGTTCTTTGTTTGATTCCGAATATCTGACGGAAGGGATTTTTTACGAGATTTGTATATGGTTTCTTTGTTATTTTGCGGTTATTGCTTTCAGGAGGAAAATATGACGGCTTTTCTGATTTATGTTAAACGTTGCCTGCGAATTAGAATATTTATCGCTGTTTTACTTTTTATGCCGATTATTTCCATAGTTTTCAGCATTTTCGAAAAGGATATTATAGGAGATATAAAGTTTGGCGTATATTCTGAGGGGAACTTTGGCAACTATATTTGTGAGAGTCTTGAAAAAGAAAAAAGTTTTAAATTTGTTAAATACGATTCTCTGGAAAAAATGAGTGCTGACATCAGTATATGTGAAATTGACTGCGGATATGTTTTTGATAAAAATTTTGAAAAATCTGTTGAGAAGTATGATTTTAACAACTCGGTTAAAATAATTTCCTCTGATGCCTCAAGCGGGTATATATTTGCCGATGAGATTGTTTTTTCAAAGATTTTAAGTATAGCAAGCCCCGATATAGCTAATAATTTTCTGAGGAAAATAAATGTTGATGGGAATGTTAAAAAATACTATTATGAAATATTAAAAGGAATAAATGTATTTTCTTTTAATTATATTGAAATGGGAAGCGGAATAAATGATGAAAATATTTTTGAGTTACAAAATATTTTTGCCTGTTTTATAATGATTGGGAGCGTTTTTGGCTCGATTGTCTGCGTGGAGGACAAAAGAAAAAATATTGACAAGGGCTGTTTTTTTAACGTGGCGGCTTTTTCTGGTCTTTTATCGGCGTCCGCACTTATTTCTACGGCAATATGCGGAGAATTTGATTTTTTTGTGTTTTTAAAATATGTTTTTTTTGCTTTTGACTGCGCGGTGTTTGCTTATTTGTTTACTTTTCTGAAAAACAGCTTATTTATTTACGGGAGTATCCCTGTTATAATGGTATGTTCTTTTTTTCTTTTAATTCTCAATATTGCCGCAGAACCTTTTATTGTTATTTCTGACATTTTTAAATGGATTTTTCCTGTTGGATTATATTTTGATAATAATATTATCGGTATGATTATTTATTCCTGTGTTGTTATTGTTATATTGAATGTTATTGGAAAATCAGAGAAATCCTGATTAATACGGCAATTAGAAAAAAATTTAACGCAAAACAATAAAATAATCTTTTGACGTATCTATTTATTAAAATTTACCTGTACGTTATTTTGTTGTTTTACATATGACAGTTCTTGCTTTAATTGATTTTTTTAGGAGGTTTTTGTTTTGAAAAAAAAAGTGTTGATTGGCGTTTTGGTTTTGCTTGTAATCGTGGTTTTGATTTTAATTGTATTTTTTTTAAACTCAGATAATGAAAAAGACAAGGGACCTGTAAATTCAGGCGGTATGGCTAATTCAGGCGGAAATATTGTAAACTCCGGCTTAATAGCGGAAAATGACGAGTATGTATTTATTTCATCTGTAGCGGGAAACGC
>CAYLJL010000130.1:0-5479 GCA_964384005.1 uncultured Lachnospiraceae bacterium
ATATGAACTTCAGGCAGCCGGAAATCTGCTTTTATCCAATTACAGCCCCGGGGTTAATTCTCAGCTTCCCCTGGTTTTCTTAATTCATAACAAGTCGGAAATCGTGCCTATACTTACTTCTTTTTCAAAAGAGGAAATATATGAGCGTCAGATTTTCGGAGTAAGGTCGGTTATGACGAAATTTACCTCTTTTTCAAGAATAAAGGGTATGCTTGACGTTTTAGGGTATAATTTTGACGTTACTATGAGAAAAGTCCTTGTTGTCTGCGATAAAATGAGCGATTCCGTAAAGGAGATGTTTGAAAGACAGACTTATCCTGAAAAAGAACTTATTTCCGTTGATGATTTTACTGAGGAAAAGAAAAAAGAATTTGATATAGTTATTTTCTTTAAAGACGGAAGCGAATATGAGATGTTTTATATTGAGGATATGGTAAACGCTTTTAAATATACCGCCTGCGATTATGTGACGAAGGATTCTTATTACAACGGTGGCGGACTTTTTAAAGGAAAAGAACATAATTATGTAAATATAATTAAAAGTAAATACAGAACCGCTTTTTGGGCAGAGGAGTTTTCCGTGTCTGAAATGCTTAAGGACGGTATTTATATCCGTGAAAACGGTTACAGCATAGACCATTTTAATTATAACGAGGTTTATAAAAAGTCTTTGGGATTTGAGAAAAAAGAATATAAGCTCTCCGTTATTATGCCCGTATACAACAACGGACTTCATTTATATTCAAAAGCTTTCGCCAGTCTGAGAAGAAGCAGTATTTTCCCGGATATGGAAATAATAATGGTTGACGACGGCTCTACCGACAACGGCTATACTCCGAATATTATAAAATATCTCGCTGAAAGATACAGAAATATTAAAACCTTTTTCTTTGAAAAGGGAGGAAGTGGTTCGGCTTCAAGACCGAGAAACAAAGGCGTTGAATTAGCGTCTGCCGAATACGTGTCTTTTCTTGACCCTGATGATGAGGTTATAAATGACAGTCACGCTAAGTTTTTAGAAGTGATTAAACAAAGTGACAAGTATGACTGTGTTATAGGAAATACTATAAAAATCGCAAAAGATATCGCTAACAGAAATCCGTTTATGCAGGTTTTTAAAGTGAGCCATACAGATGAGATTTCCGGTGATACTTTGGAATTTATGAAAAAAAGTAATTTTTTTAGTTTCAATATAGACGCGGGGATTATAAAAAGAAAATTTATTCTTGAAAATAATCTTAAACAGATTGAGGGCGCTTTTGGAGAGGATACTTTGTTTTCATGGCAGTTAATAAAACATACAAAAGGTATAAAAGTCTTAAAAGATGATTTTAAAGTATATTACGCCGCTGTCGAGGGTTCGGCTGTTAATTCGGTTTCGGCAAAGTATTATAAAAAACATTTTATTATTGAGAAGGAAAGAATTAAATTCCTTGAGGAAAATGATATTATCGATTATTATACAAATAATCATTTTTTTATACGCTTTGAAAGATATCTCCTTGGAAAACTTCATTTAGTTACGGAGAACGAGAGAGACGAAGCCATTGATATTATAATGAAAATATTTAATTTATATCGTCTTTATTATAAGGACGCGAGCGACCTTACAAATAAATTTGTAAGTTTATGTGATGACGGCGATTATGAAGGCGCTTTAAAACTTGTCGAAAGTAAAAATAAGGTCGATTACAGAAAAAATTTAAAGGAATGGATGGATACTTATGTTAAAAAATAAGATTAAAAACTGTTGAAGTATAAAAAATCATTAATACAGTGCGGATAAAAAGATGCGACGCTTGCGCGATTTTTGATAATTTGGAGTTTTTTAAAATAAGTGAAAATAACATCATTACTGTTTAAGGCCTGTCTTAAAACTCATTTGACTATATAAAATGTCTGAATTTATATATTTCAAAGAAGTTTAAGGTCAGCCTTTAGAATGATTTTTATTTCCGCTTATTTTTTAATTTGCCGGTATTTTCTTAAGAAAAACTATATACTGATTATAGTGTTTAGTATTATAAAATATTTGTAATAGTTAATAAAATATGATATAATAAAAATGAAAAATTATAAGGAAACGCTGTTTATAACCCTCGCCGCCTTTTGCGGCGTTCGACAGAAGACGCGGCTTATTCCAGGATTACAGCAATTTACAGAGGGGGAAATAAGTATGTATCATTGCCATATTAATTTCTATTTAACAGGTTATTATTGCGGAATATTCAAGATTGTAAAAGAAATGTCCCCGCTTGAACATTTTTCTCATGAGTTTACCGAAGGTAATAAACTTGACAGGATATCGGCGGCTAAGACAAATGTGATTATAGCTAATTTACAGGATATTGACGCTGAAGAGGAAACGAAAACTTTGATTGCGCAAAAAAATAAAGAAACCGAACTGATTTTGCTTGTTGAGAAAAGTCAAATAACATATTTGTCGGAGTATTTGCCGGAAATTAAAGATATATGGGTTATGCCTATGGGGGACGAGGAAATAAGATTCAGATTTTTAAGGTGGCAGCAAACGTATAAAATGAGTAAAGATTTCTGGCAGACCGACCAGTATCTGGAAGCGACTATTAACAGTTTTCCGAGTCTTATATGGTATAAAGATAAAGACGGCATACATAAAAAGGTAAACGACAGTTTCTGTAAAATAGTCAATAAACCCAAAGCTCAGGTGGAAGGACAAAGACACGCTTATATCTGGGACGTTGAATATGACGACCCTATTTGCATTGAGTCGGAGCGTAAGGTTATGGAGAGCAAAAAAACCTGCTCATTCGAGGAAATTATAAAAACGGGAGAGAGCACGAGAAGCCTTACAACGTATAAATCTCCTTTGTACAATGTTGACGGAACCGTAATGGGAACGGTAGGCGTCGCGATTGACGAAACGCAGGTGAAAGTCTATGAACAGGAGATTATCAGGAAAAAGCGTACCCTTGAGACGATTTTTACATCTATAGACTGCGGAGTATTGTGCCACACGATGGACGGAAAACGCATTATCAGTGTAAACAGAGCGGCCCTGAAAATTCTTGGGTATAAGTCACAGGACGAATTGACAAAAACAGGTTTTTATATGATTGCCGATTCCGTTCTGGAGGAGGATAAGGAAAAGCTTCGGGAAAATATAATGAAGCTTAAAAAAGAAGGGGACAGCGTCAGCACAGAGTACCGCGTACAGCACAGCGATGGTGAGATAATTCACGTTATGGCAAATATTAAGCTTTTAAAAGAAAACGGAGAATTATATTATCAGCGTTTTATTTTGGACTGCACCGAGCAGAAGCTTCAGGAAAAAAATAACGAAAGGCGCCGGATGGAGATGGTGCAGGCATTATGTATAGATTATAATTTCCTGTGCTTTTTTGACCTTGACACAGGGGTTGGAAGCGTGCTGAGAGATGATGGGAATCACATTCCTGATTCTGTTTTTAAAGAAGAACTGACTCTTAAAGAAAATATGAAATTTTATATAGATAAGTTTGTTTATGAAGAAGATAAAGATATGATGCGTCAGGTTTCCTCTCAGGAATGGCTTGAACAGGAACTGTCGGAAAAAATGATGTATAATGTGAACTACCGCGCTTTTGTGAACGGCGAGATAAAATATTTTCAGATGAAAGTTGTCCGCGCGGGTGAATGGAACGAGAGCAGGGGCGTCGTGGTTGGTTTTCACAGCGTGGACGAGGAAACCCGCAACGAAATGGAAAAGAACAGTATTCTGGAAAACGCTCTTTTACAAGCAAACAGGGCAAATAAAGCAAAAAGTACCTTTCTTTCCAATATGTCCCACGACATCAGAACCCCTATGAATGCGATTGTGGGCTTTACCACTTTAGCTATAAGTCATATTGACTGCAAAGAGCAGGTGGAGGGATACCTTAAGAAAATTATGACGTCGGGAAATCATCTGCTGAGTCTGATTAATGATATTCTGGATATGAGCCGTATTGAAAGCGGAAGAATTCAGCTGGAGGATACACTTTGCAGTATGCCGGAAATTCTTCACGGACTTCACAATATTTTGCAGGCGGACGTAAACGCTAAACAGCTTGAACTTCATATTGACACTGTGGACGTTTTAGACGAGGATATTTACTGCGATAAACTCAGATTAAATCAGGTGCTTCTGAATTTGCTGAGCAATTCTGTCAAATATACAGCTGCCGGCGGCAGCGTAAGTATGAGAATTACGGAAAAGCCGGGAGCTCCGGAAGGTTATGCCAATTATGAGTTCCACATCAAGGATACGGGCATCGGTATGAGCGAGGAATTTGTATCCCATATTTTTGAACCCTTTGAAAGAGAAAGAAATTCGACAATCAGCAAAATTCAGGGAACAGGTCTTGGTATGGCTATTACAAAAAATATTGTGGATATGATGAACGGTTCCATAGAGGTTAAAAGCGAGCAGGGCGTTGGTACAGAGTTTATAGTTTCCTTTACTTTCCGTTTACATTCCGGGACGAAAAAACCTCAGATTATACCAGAGCTTAAAGGATGCAGAGCGCTTGTTGTAGACGACGACTTCAACGCTTGCGACAGTGTATCTTATATGCTTCAGCAAATCGGACTGCGCGCGGAATGGACTCTGTCGGGAAAAGAGGCTGTACTTCGCACACGTCAGGCGCTTACCAGAGACGACAATTATTTTATATATATTATTGACTGGCTTTTGCCTGATATGAACGGTATTGAGGTTACAAGAAGAATCCGTAAGGAAATGGGAGAAAACGTACCGATTATTATTCTGACCGCGTATGACTGGCATGATATTGAGAATGAGGCAAAAGAGGCGGGCGTTACGGCGTTTTGCAGCAAGCCCCTGTTTATTTCGGAACTGAAAAACTGTCTGAACTCGATTATAAACAGTGATAAAACAGTTGAAAACAGTCAGAAAAATAATTTGCACAGTATTAACACAGGACGTATTCTTCTGGCTGAGGACGTGGAACTTAATCAGGAAATCGCGGCGACAATTTTAGGCGATGCCGGATTTTCCGTGGATATCGCCGAAAACGGACAGGTCGCTGTGGAGATGCTTAAAAAATCAGACCCGGGATATTATCAGCTGGTGCTTATGGATGTTCAGATGCCGATAATGAACGGCTATGAGGCGACCAAAGAAATTCGTAATCTGGAAAACAAAGAGCTTGCGTCAATACCGATTCTGGCGATGACAGCAAACGCTTTTGAGGAAGATAAACAGGAAGCGCTGAATTCGGGAATGGACGGACATATAGCAAAACCTATTGACGTAAGAGTTTTATTCGATGTGTTAGAAAAAATATTAAGTTAGCGTAAACCAATAAAATAATGAACAGGCAGTCATTAATAAAACCTGATATATTAGACTTCTTTCGGAACTTCATATTGATACAAATATTGTCAGAAAAAAATATTTTCTGCATTAGACTTCTTTCGAAACTTCGTATTGATACAAATATTGTCAGAAAAAAATATT
>CAYLJL010000131.1:0-1773 GCA_964384005.1 uncultured Lachnospiraceae bacterium
AGTGCAGGAAATGCCTGCATTTCCTGCAAGCGTGTCGACTTTTTCGACACGCTGAGAAGCCGCCTTCCGGCGGCTTCTTTTATGCACAGAGGCGCCGAAAGGAATATCAGGCAAAGCTTACCGACGCCCCGCACAGGCGAGCGGGAGGCTAAAAAAAGAGCAGTCTCCTGCTCGATTTTTTTTGCCCGACGGCGCCTGCCTTGACGGTTATATGATATGTTACTTTATGTTACTCCTATGTTATTTACAAAGCTATTTTATTAAAGTATAATTATAAATGAAATGAACAGGCGGTTTACGGCACGGAAATCAATTTTTGAAATTTTTAGTTTTTTGGAACCTTTTTCTATCGCAAAAATGCTGGCAGCAAAGGTTCCAAACCTCCAAAAATGCTCTTTGAGCATTAAAAATCGTGGGCTCTGCCCACACCCGCAAGCCTTTTAGTGCCGCAAAGAAGTGCGGGCGGCAAAGCCGACTTTTGCGAAGCAAAAGCACTGACCCAAAGGCTTGACCTAAACTTTATTTCGGCTACGCCGCAAAAATTGATTTCCGTGCCCTCACATATAAAAAACTTGTCAATAAAGTCAATATGTGATAAAATATTAAAGCATTCAAATAAAGGGAGGCTAATTAAATGTCAGGACATTCAAAATTCGCTAACATTAAACATAAAAAAGAAAAAAATGACGCGGCGAAAGGAAAAATATTTACCATTCTGGGACGAGAGCTTGCCGTTGCCGTAAAATCAGGCGGCCCCGACCCCGCCAACAACTCACGGCTGAGAGACGCCATAGCTAAAGCGAAAAGCAATAATATGCCCAACGATACTATAGACAGAAGCATAAAAAAAGCGGCGGGAAATCTTGACGGGGTAAATTATGAATCCATAACTTACGAAGGGTACGGCCCAAAAGGAGTAGCCATAATCGTAGAAACCTTAACAGACAATAAAAACCGCTCAGCCGCCAACGTAAGAAGTGCTTTTACCAAAGGCGGAGGAAATATGGGGACTACCGGATGCGTAAGTTTTATGTTTGATGAAAAAGGACAGATAATGATTGAAAAGGATGACGATACAGACTTTGAAACTATCGAGCTTACCGCTATAGAAGCCGGTGCGGAGGATATAAACGAGGAGGAGGACGGAATAGAGATAATAACCTCTCCCGAAGACTTCTCGCAGGTACGGGAAGCACTTGAGAAAGCTGAAATCCCTATGGCGGAGGCCTCCGTCAGAATGATTCCGCAGACTTATACCGAACTTACGGACGACGACGATGTAAAAAAAATGATTCGTCTTTTAGACCTTCTTGAAAACGACGACGACGTAAAAAATGTATATCATAACTGGGACGAGTAAACAAAAAGCGGCATATTATTTATGCCGCTTTTTGTTTACGGGAAATTTCTGTTTCACATCGCTCACTCCCGTTATATAGTTCATATCAACATTATAAAACTCGGCGAGCCTTATAACAATATCCACAGGTATTCTGATTTTTCCCTTTTCATAATCCGAATATGTTGTCTGCGCTACATTTATAACTTTCGCAATCTGTATCTGGGTTAAATCACTGTCTTCTCTCAAATCCTTAATACGTTTTAAATATATCAATTAGGCTTCTCCTTCCTCGTTTTTATTTATAAAAAGTTACAATACAAAAATAATTTCCGCTGTAAATTATTTTATCCGGCATATCAATAAAATTAAATTGCCCGCGAAAAACACGAGCATTTCTCGCGGTTCAGTCTTTTTAAAATCATATTTTTTAT
>CAYLJL010000131.1:1783-5475 GCA_964384005.1 uncultured Lachnospiraceae bacterium
AGCTTGACTTTTAACGTAATAACCGTTAAAATGAAACAGAATTATTTCCGCATAAATTTTTCCGCTTTTTTTCGACAAAAGTTTCAAAATCCAAAATATCTCAAAAATTAATTTCTATAGACCCCCAAGGTTATAGTCAATCAACTTGAAAACGGAAAAAAGAGGCGAGGCAAAAATTATTTTCACAAGGCGGCTGAAGTCAGGCATAGCCGAAAGCCTATGCCAACTGACTAAACATAAGAGAAAATGATTTTTGCCCGCCGAACTTATTCATTTTTCAGGCTGATTGACTATAAGTATCAGACTTCTTTCGGAACCTTACGTCAATTTCGGAAGAAGTCTATTGTAAAAATGTGTATTTCGTGATATTATTTTATTGCTTTATAAATTTTTGAATTCTATTTAAGGAGTATGCCAATTATGGAGATAGGCTTTAAATCAAGTGATTTGAACAATATTCAGAATTTGCGGATTTTAAAAGATGATGACAGAGATGAAATAATATTAAGTATTATCATTCCCTGTTATAATTCTGAAAATTATATTGACAGATGTATGCAGTCCGTCGTAAACCAGACAATCGGATTGGAACGGTTGCAGATTATAACTATTGACGACGCTTCCACCGACGGAACGCTTAAAAAATTAATTGAATGGAAAAAACTTTTTCCTAAAGAAATTACAGTTATATCATATAAAGAAAATCTGCGTCAGGGCGGAGCGAGAAATATTGGTATACAGTGCGCGGACGGAGAATATTTAGGCTTTGTTGACTCTGACGACTGGATTGAGCCCGATATGTACGAAATCCTTTATAAAAAGACAAAAGATAAAAAATATGATGTTGTAAGAGGAAAGTTTAAACGAGAACATTTTTACGGAGAAAATGAAATTATAAACGACAATCAGGAAGATTTTTCCTATGAGTTTGAAAACAAAAACGGATGGTATATATATGATGCGCCCAACGTCGGCAATAACGGCGAATTCGGCGGAATATGTACCGCCATTTACCTTAAAGAACGCATTTTGAAAAATAAAGTGTGGTTTCCGGAGAATATCGCCTATGAGGATAATTACTGGGGCTCAATATTAAACTTGTATACACGGAATATGTACATTGTCGACAGAATTCTCTATCATTATTTTATCAACAGCCATTCCACCGTTACCGAAAAAAACGCCCTTCACCAATTAGACAGACTTAATATAGAAGTGCTTAAAGTCGAGGAATTTAAACAAAGGGGCGCTTTCGGAACTCTTTATACAAATCTTGAGTTTGAGTTTATACAATTATTCTATTTGAACACTTTATATATAATATTTACAAGATTTGATTTTATCCCCGATATTTACGAATTTATGAAATATAAAATATACCTGTATTTCCCTGATTTTATGAAAAACCCCAAAATAGCAGAATGTAATCAAAGAGAACGTCTTTTGCTCTCTTTGCTTGAAATTCCCCGCATTTTAAGTATTGACGAGCTTGAAAGAATTAAAAAGGCATACCTTAAAACTTTTTAAAATACAAATTTGTTTTTAAAAATTTTGCTGTAAATATTGAAATTTTTCTAATGTGTGGTAAAATAACAAATAGTAATACAAGTCGGTCAACTTAAGGAAATACCGCACAATTCAGAAATAAAAATAATTTTTCGGAAAAATTGAAGTGTTAGCGTTATTTTTCCTTAAAAATAAACAGGTTGATTGACATATAGTATAAACACCAATAAGTATGAGGAAAAACAATATTTCCTCAGCTTTGAATTAGGAGGATTTCAAATGTTAGATGTAAAAAGATTCAGAACGGATTTTGAGGGAATCAAAAAAGCGCTCGCTAAAAGAAACAAAGAATATAACCTCGGCGGTTTTTTAGAACTTGACAGCAAAAGACGCTCTCTGCTTGGAGAGACAGAGGAACTGAAAAACAGACAGAACGTTGCCTCAAAACAAATTCCCGCCCTCAAAAAAGAGGGAAAAGATACCACGGAACTTATGAGCGAGATGAAGGCTATTTCCGATAAAGTAAAGGAACTTGACGCGCAGGTCAAAGAAACTGACGAACAGATAAAAGATTTTCTTTTAAGTATACCTAATACGCCCTCCGAGCTTGTTCCTGACGGCGCCGATGATTCGGATAACCTTGAGATGAGAAAATGGGGAGAACCTGCAAAATTTGATTTTGAGCCTAAGCCTCATTGGGAAATCGGCGAGAAGTTCGATATTTTAGACCCTGCTACCGCCGCCAAAATCGCCGGCGCGAGATTTACCGTATATAAAGGACTCGGTGCGAGACTTGAAAGAGCCATAACAAATTTTATGCTCGATACTCACGTAGACAAGCACGGCTATACAGAGGTTTTTCCGCCTCAGATGGTAAACAGGGACAGTATGACAGGCACGGGTCAGCTTCCTAAATTTGAGGAAGACGCTTTTAAAGTAGCGAACAACGGCTTTTTCCTTGTTCCCACCGCGGAAGTACCTGTCACTAATATGTACAGAGATGACATTTTAGAAGGGGATAAGCTTACAATAAAACATTGTGCTTATACAGCTTGTTTCCGTGCGGAAGCCGGTTCCGCCGGACGTGATACAAGAGGTCTGATTCGTCAGCACCAGTTTAACAAAGTAGAACTTGTCAAATTCTCAAGACCCGAAAATTCTTACAATGAGTTAGAAACTCTTACAAACGACGCCGAGGAAATTTTACAGCTTTTAGGGCTTCCTTACAGAGTTGTAAGGCTCTGCGGCGGTGATTTGGGCTTCAGTTCCGCTATGACCTATGACATTGAGGTCTGGATGCCAAGCTATCAGAGATACGTTGAAATATCAAGCTGCTCAAACTTTGAGGATTATCAGGCAAGACGAGCTAATATTAAATTTAAGGACAATATAAAGGATAAAGCTAAATTTGTTCATACCTTAAACGGAAGCGGACTTGCCGTAGGAAGAACTACCGCGGCCATTTTAGAAAATTTCCAGCAGGCCGACGGAAGCGTTAAAATTCCCGAGGTGTTAGTTCCTTATATGAACGGAATTAAGGAAATAAAATAATTATTTCCGGAGTTCTGCGGATATACAGATTTTTTTAATCAGTTTCTTTTTTAAGAAAACAGAAAAAAGGTATGCCTATGATTAATGAAGAAAAAACTCTCTGCTTTACGGGACACCGCCGGATAAACAAAGGCAAGCTTAAAAATCTTCCAATAGAGATAGAGAAGTCTATTCTGCTTGGATATGATACTTTCCTTTCGGGAGGAGCTATAGGTTTCGACCAGTACGCCGCCTCTCATGTGCTCCGTCTCAAAAGAAAATACCCTCATATAAGATTAATATTCGTACTTCCGTGCGACAAACTTATTATGAGCAGAAAATGGAGCGCTTTTGATAAAAATTCTTTTCTTTTTCTCTTAAACAAGTCAGATGATATAATTTATATATCATCTGACTATTACGACGGCTGTATGAAACACAGGAACGAAAAACTCGTCGAATTGTCAAGCTATTGTATAGCCTATCTTCAGAATGAAAGAAGCGGAACAGGGCAAACCGTAAGGCTTATGCAAAAAAAAGAAGGAATAATTGTATTTTTATAAAATAACGTGAGTTCGATGAAAAATAACAGCGAAACGTCAGTTTCGCACAAAAGTTTTTGTCAAACTTTTTTTAAAAAGTTTGCGGAGTTTGAG